>JAKSBL010000374.1 GCA_022361115.1 Spirochaetota bacterium
AGTGAAAAAATTGGTAAGCTAGAAACATTGGTCAGGGTTTATGAAACTGAGCTAATCATTGATGCACTAAAGCAAACACAAGGAAATCAGAGAAAAGCAGCACAAATTTTAGAAACTACAAAGAGAATTATCCAGTATAAAATATCGCAATATCAAATTGATTACGAAAGATACAAAAAAAACGAACTCAATTAGGAAAACTGGTGAATTCCCAAATGCTGAACGTCTATTTGGAAATGATAAAAAATAATTAGCGCAAAAATCCAGGTAACTATCAAAACTCTCTTTCATTTCAAAATCATTACAATCACTACAGCCAAGTAAAAAATCAATTGGTAAGGCTCAAAGGGCAAGTAAAACAATTTGACAAATAGCTAATAATAATCGGTCAGATGAATCCGGATTAACCATTGAAATTTTAGAAAAAAGAAGATATAACTATAGAGGTGTTTACTGGCATGAAATTTACTAAATGTAATTTTACAAGCATTAATGTATTGAAAACGAAAGAAGGGTTTAAATCATGAAAAAAATTTTTGATTTACGTTCAGATACAGTAACGAAACCAACCCAACAAATGCGGGAGGCTATGGCAAATGCTGAAGTTGGGGATGATGTCTTACAGGAAGATCCTACAATTAATCGTTTGGAGAACCTGGCAGCAAATTTATTGGGCAAAGAGGCTGCACTATTTGTTCCATCGGGAACCTTTGGAAATCAATTAGCAATTTTTGTACACTGTAGGCCTGGTGATGAAATCGTATTGGCTGAGGAATCCCATGTTATTCAACATGAAGCAGGAGCTACTGCAATCATTTCAGGAGCAAATTTACGAGCAATTTCTGTGGGCCAGGATTATTTCACCTGGGATGAAATCAAGACCCGAATTCGCTGGGAAAAAGATATTCATTTTCCACAAACCAGTTTGATCGAATTGGAAAATGCTTTATCCAATGGAAATGTCATGCCGTTAGAGGTTATGAAAGAAATTTATGATAATGCAAAACAGGCTGGAATAAAAGTCCATCTTGATGGGGCAAGAATATTTAATGCTGCTCATTATTTAAATATAGATGTACAAGAGCTTGCAGCTAATGCTGATTCTATTATGTTTTGTTTATCAAAAGGCCTGGGAGCTCCAGTTGGTTCGATCTTAACCGGAACCAAAGAGTTTATCGATACTGCCCGAAATAAAAGGAAAATATTAGGAGGGGGGATGCGGCAGGCTGGAGTTTTAGCAGCTGCTGGTATTATTGGATTGGAAGAGATCCGTCCTAAACTAAGTGAAGATCATCAAAAAGCTAAGCAATTAGCAGAATGTTTTGGTCACTACAGTGATCATTTTGAGGTAGACTTAGACAAAGTAAAGATTAATATGTTTTTTGTCCGTATGAAAAAGGAGAAGCTCAATCCTTTTCAATTTATTGAGTTATTAAAGAACGAGGGTATAGTTACTTATCCTCCTGAGGATGGTTGGATCCGTTTTGTTACACACTTTGATATTCCAGTGAATTCAATAGATGAAATTATAGATAAAGCAAACAAGGTTATTAAGGGATATATTCAGTAATATTAACAATTAACTTTTAGGAGTCAGTCATGAAAGAGTGCAAAGATGTTTTAATTCAAATCATTAATAATGAATTCCATGGTCCATCCTTTAATGGGCCTTCTCTTATGGAAACGCTGAAAAAAATGGATTTAACATTAGTGGTCAATGATCAAACTTATGAAAGCTACACAGTTTGGCAGATCGTTTTACATATCATGTATTACAAATATTTTCTTATCAAAAATATAAACCCGGAGCATCCTCTGTCTTTTCCCTATGAAGAGGCCGATTTTCCTTCACTGCCTGATGAACTTTCTCAAAAAAACTGGGAAAAGACACTCAGTGACCTAGAATATTATCACAAAACTTTTGTAGAAGAATTAGTCCTGATACCTGATGAAAAACTGGATGATCCCATTGAGGAATGGAAGTGTCCGATTCGTTCGGCAGTTGCCTGGATTGCCACACATGATACCTATCATGTTGCTCAAATACGAAATATGGGATTACCTGATCTAAAGGGGAAGTAGGCAAGATAGCTTTATTCTCTAAACTCTTGTAAAAATTAATTAATTCTCTCTGGTTTTTCCTGTATTGCACTGAGGGAGCATGATAAATTGGAAGATTATTAAGCAAACTTTACATAATTGGGAAATCTTTGACAGATTTGCAAAAAAATACTATATTACTCTCTAGATTTAAAAAAAATCAAAATACTATATTTATTTCGTTTCAAGATCTGATTAGCTTAAATTTTCCAATTAATGTTTAAGTCAGTTTGTATTCTTATGAGGCTCTTGCAAAAATCAAGAATGCTTTTTGGTGTTTGGAAAATATTTAGTATCTGGTACTTTCGGCCGGGACTTATGATAAAATGGTTATTTTTTGCTAACACCTTTCATGAAAATAATTTATAAGGAAATAATATGCCTAAAAATGTTGTAGATAGCACCCAGGATCATCACTTTGATGCAATCATTATAGGATCAGGTTTAAGCGGTCTTTCAAGTGCCGGGCTTTTAACAAAAGTGAATAAAAAAAGAGTTTTGGTTTTAGAAAAGCATTATGAAATGGGTGGTTTAACTCATGAATTTAAGCGAGGCCCTTATAGCTGGGATATTGGACTTCATTATGTTGGAAACATCAAACAGAGGTTATTAGATTATACAGGATACATGTTATTTCGTTTTTTAACAGAAGGAAAGTTAAAGTGGAATAAGATGCCTGATGAATTTGAAGCTTTTATTTTTCCTGATTTTAAAGTAAAGGTAAAACAAAAATTAAAGGGATATAAAAAATCTTTATTAAAACAATTTCCAGATGAAAAAAAAGTGATTAATAGATATATCCATGATATTCACATGATACGTCTCTGGTATATTTTACAGTTTTTTAGTAAATTTCTTCATTCACCTTTAAAACAATTATGTTTAGCTGTTAGCAAACCAATGAACAAAAAAGCTCTTATGACAACAGCTGAATATCTGAATAGTTATATTAAAAATGATCGTTTAAAAGCTGTTTTAGTCTCCCGCTGGGGTAATTATGGAATTCCTCCAACAGAAAGTGCCTTTGCCATCCATGCTGTAATTGAACATCATTATTATTCTGGTGGTATTTTTCCGGAAGGGGGAGCAGAGAAAATCGCAGTTTATATGGAAAAAACCATTGAAACTTATGGCGGCAAAATACTGGTGAACCGTAAAGTAGAAAAAATTCTGATTAAAGAAAACAAGGCCTACGGTGTTGAAGTAAGAGATCTTTCTAAGTCAGAACAACCGGTTTCTCAGTACTATGCGCCTCTCATTATCTCTGCAGCTGGTGCAAGAAATACTTATTTGAAGCTTATTCCCAAAGAGATAGACTTGCCGATAAAAGAAAAACTAGCAAATATGTTTCCGGGTTATGGTGCCATTAATTTATACTTAGGTTTAAAAGAATCCCCTGAAAAATTCGGCATTAAGGGAGAGAATTATTGGATCTTTGAAAATTATGATCTGGATATGTTTCATCATAGCCATTTTTCCAAAGATCAGAAGCAGGCAGGATTTTGTTTTCTTTCGTTTCCATCTTTAAAAAGCAAAAAACCTGGTGCCCATACGGCTGATGTTATTACCATGCTGCCAAAAGAATTTTTTGATAAATGGAAAGATGAATATTGGAAAGAGAGACATGGTGATTACTATCAATTAAAAGAACAGTTGACTCAAAGCCTTTTAGAATTAATTGAAAGAAATATTCCGGGCTTTTCAGAACTCATAGCATATAAAGAAATGGCTACTCCTTTAACTTTTGAACATTTCACCAGCCAAATTAATGGAACTTTTTATGGCTTGCCTGAAACACCAGAGCGGTATAAAATTAAAGAATTAGATATAAAAACACCTATCAAAAATCTTTATTTAACAGGTACGGATATTCTTTGTAATGGTATTTTACCTGCGCTTTTGAGTGGAATGGGTACAGTGAGTTATATTAATGGTTTTTTTGGGATCATGAAAGTCATGGGAAAAGTTTTTGCTTTTTCCCCGGAAAAAGCAAAAAAAGCGATCACTTCTAAAGAAGTTGTTGAATCCCATTTAAGTTCAGAAGATAAAAAATTAGCAATTCTTGTTAAAAAAGTCAATGTTTCTCATAATCTCATAGAATTAACCTATCGCTTTGCAGAAAATTTGAATTTTATTCCAGGTCAGCATGTTAAATTACTGGTAGGTGATGCAGAATGGCGAGCTTATTCTGTTGCAAAAACAGAGCATAATCACCTCGTTTTAGTCATTGATACTCGGCCAGATGGTGTTGGTTCTCGTTATGCTAAAGCTATAGAGGTAGGAGACTCTTCTTTATTTCGGCTGCCCATTTCTGATTTAATATATCACCAAACAGACCGTGATTTGATATTTATTGCTACCGGAACCGGATTGATTCCTTTTCTTCATATGCTGGATGAATTAAAGCAGATCAATTTTTCTAAAAATATTAAGTTAATTTTTGGCTGTATGAATGAAAATGATAATTTTACAAATAATTATATTTCCCCATATCTCAAATCACTTCATTTAGAATCCATCGTCTGTGTGGAAAATTCTACGAATTCCTCTGATCATTATTGCGGACGAGTAACTGATTATTTATCTCAAAACATTCAATCCTATAAACACTATGATTTTTATCTTTGTGGACACCCTCATATGACAGAAGCTACAGTAAAACAGTTGAGAAACAATGGTGCTGACCATATTTACTATTAAGTTTTATCTGGATTGATTTTGAATCAATGGTTGTTATCATTTTGATAGAAATTCCTTTGATCTTAATTTATAACCAGCCGATTATGGATAGTGCACAATAAACTAATAATAAAGCCATTAAAACATTAAAAATAGTTCGAATTTTTGGATTGCTTAAGTAACGGCTGAATAACGAACCGGCAATTGCCCAGGTTGAGGTAGAACAAAAGGAAGTTGCTGCCAGGAAAAAGCTGGCAAGAATAAGTAAAAATGGGTTTTTCACTACTGGAACAATAAAAGATGAAGTAACAGTAATGCCATAAATAATTACTTTAGGATTAGAAAACTGCATCAGCAACCCTTCCTTAAAAGATAGGTTTTGCTTGGATCTATCTTTCTTGTTTTCTTTAGCTGTTAAGACTTTAAAAGCCAAAAAAAGTATGTATCCTGCCCCAAAAAATTTTAAAGGTTTTTCAAAACCAGGGAAGTAATGATATATCTGGTCTACAAAAAAGGAACAAGCTAACATGATGGCTAAAAAAACCAGGAAAATTCCAGATATGAAAGATAATGCTTTTCGATATCCATATTGTAAGCCCACTGCAGTTGACATGATATTATTAGGGCCTGGTGTAAATGTAGTAATAAATACATAACTTAAAAAAGGAATCCAGTTCATCTTTACTCTCCAGTGCTGTTTTATTTATATAATAAGTTATTTGTTGGATTTGGTCTTGCAAATTATTGCTCTTATTTGGTGTTGTGAATGTACTTATTGTTATTTCAAAAACTGCAGGAAGGATTACTGGATAAGGTTTTGCTGGAACTGACCTGGTGTAATTCCACTAATGGATTTGAAACGGTTGGTTAAATGACTTTGATCTGTAAAACCGGTAAGATAAGCAACTTCTGAAATTGGATACCCTTTTTTTAAAAAACTTTTGGCTGATTCTATTTTTCTGTGAGTCAGATAAATATGGGGAGTCAGTCCTGTTGCCTTTTTAAATAATCTTAAAAAATAGAAAGGACTTAATCCGGCAATTTGAGCCAGGAGGCCTAGTGAGATTTCCTGGTCAAAATGGTCGTTCAGGTATTCTATGACTCGATGGATATGGAAGCTATGATTTTGATAATTTTTTTCCTCAGGTTTTTCTTCTGCATAGCGTATTAAAAGCTGGCTTAGAGTAGAGACTAGAGCGGATTCTTTCTCTAAAGAAGAACTGGCGGGGTTTTCCAAAAGCATATGGAGATTGAGTATTTTTATAAAAAGCTCCTGGTCTTTAATGACCAGCTCAGGAAAAAAAGGGATAGTCATGGGTTTCTCAGAAATTTGAGCAGCAATACTCTTTAGCAGTTTAATTCCCGGATAAAGCATGCGGTATGTCCACCCTTTTTGAGTGTATGACCTGCCGGTATGGGTGATTCCCGGATTAAGAACACAAATAGTTCCTTCTGGCATAACTTGTTTGGAGTGTCGATAATCAGTTTCCTGGGCTCCAGATAACATTACACCAATACAATACTCCTGATGATAATGAACAGTAAAAGAATGAGTTATATAAGTGGCATTCAATAATTCCATGTTATCAAATTCAGGTAAAACTTGAAACATGGAGCGTTCTTTAATCATAGAAAAAAACCTTAAAAAAAACTAAAATAAGTAAATAGATCTGAAAGTTAATCTTTTTCTGTTTTGGCACAATAAGCATATAAATAGGCGCAATTTGCTATTGTTGAATTTATTATATCACATTATATTATAAGTGTATTACTAAGAGTGAAATCTAAAAGGAGGTTAATAATATGGACCAAAAAATTATTTTGATAACTGGCGCTTCCTCAGGAATGGGTAAGGAGAGTGCTTTAAAATTGATTCAAGAGGGGCACATTGTTTATGGTGCAGCCAGAAGGGTGGAAAAGATGCAGCCATTAGCGGAAGCTGGTGGAAAGGTAGTCAAAATGGATGTAACCGATGAGGATAGCATGGTAATGGGGGTAACACAAATTATTAAAGAACAGGGAAGAATTGATGTTCTGGTTAATAATGCTGGATATGCTATTTATGGGGCAGTCGAAGATACATCTATGTCAGATGCCAGGAGACAGTTTGATGTAAACCTCTTTGGCTTAGCTAGATTAACACAATTAGTCCTGCCTCATATGAGAAAGCAACAGGCAGGAAAAATAATTAACATTACTTCTATGGGAGGCAAAATCTATACCCCTTTAGGTGCCTGGTATCATGCTACTAAACATGCACTAGAAGGGTGGAGTGACTGCCTCCGTATTGAATTAAAACAGTTTAATATTGATGTTGTTGTTGTTGAACCTGGTGCAATTGCCACAGAATTTGGTGATGTTATGCTGAATCCCCTGTTAGAAAGATCAGGCCAGGGTCCTTATCGTAAAATGGCACAAACAATGGCTGATATGACCAGAGCATCCTATCAGAAAAAAAATGCGGCTTCACCTCCAGCTGTTATTAGCCAGGTGATTTCTAAGGCGATCAAAGCAAAAAAGCCAAAAACCAGGTATGCGGCAGGTAAAATGGCAAAATCTATGATGTTTATGAGAAAATGGCTGGGAGATAGAGTATTTGATGCTATGCTTTTTAACATGATAAAATAACTAAAAAAGGGGGAATTAACATGCTTTATCGGAAAATGCCAAAATCGAAGGATAATTTATCTATTTTAGGCTTCGGCTGTATGCGGTTACCGGGAAACGGTATGAATGTGGATGAAAAAGAAGCAATTAAGCAACTTCGCTTTGCCATAGATCAGGGTGTGAATTATCTGGATACAGCTTGGCCTTATCATAATGGAAAGAGTGAAGAGATATTGGGTAAGGCAATTAAAGATGGCTATCGTGAAAAAGTAAAAATAGCAGATAAGCTTCCTCACTGGTTATGTAAATCCAGAGAAGATATGGATTATTATCTTAATACTCAACTAGAGAGATTGAATGAGAAGGTGATTGATTACTATCTGATTCATGCTTTAGATTATCAAGCCTGGCAAAAGGCAAAATCTATCGGGGTCGTTGATTTTTTAAAAAAAGCGAATGAGCAAGGTAAAATAATCAATATTGGATTTTCTTTTCATGGCCCAAAAGGTGATTTTAAGAAAATTATTGATGAATATGATTGGGATTTCTGTCAGATACAGTTCAATATTTTAGATGAACACTTTCAGGCAGGGGTAGAAGGTTTGGATTATGCCTATTCAAAAGGGATTGGAGTGATTATCATGGAACCTTTACGGGGAGGTTCATTAGCTGGTCAACTGCCTGATGCAGTAGAAAAAATATATCAAAGTGCTCCACAGCAGCGTACCAATGTTGAATGGGCATTGCGATGGGTTTGGAATCACCCAGGTGTTGTCTCAGTACTCTCAGGAATGAATAACTTAGTACATATAGAAGAAAACATCAAAACAGCCCATAAAGCTATGCCTGAATCTTTAAGCCAGGAAGAATTGGCAATCATAAAAGCTGCTGCTGATTGTTTTCGGAGTTTGATGAAGGTTCCCTGTACTGGCTGTCAATATTGTATGCCCTGTCCAAAAAATGTTGATATTCCTTCTTCCTTCACTTTTTATAATAATAAATATTTATTTAAACAAGGATTTATGAGTCGAAGTTTTTATTTACTTCAACTTGGAGATCTGCAGGAAGGAAAACCAGCATTAGCCAGCCAGTGTATTGATTGTGGAAAATGTGTAAAACATTGTCCTCAAAATATTAATATCCCTGTTGAATTAAAAAAAGTGAAAAAGGATTTTGAAGGCAAGTTTACTACAAAGCCATTGCTGTTTCTTATGAAAACTATGTTATCCCAAGGGGAAAAAAAGAAATAACTTTGATCTGTAAAGTATGATTATTTATAGTTAAAGAGGTTTTTGTAATAATAATTTTTCTTTTTATTTTTAAAATATTATACTTAAAGGATAAGAGGAGGTTTTTTTAATGAAATGGATTTTTGATAGAGGTTAGCTATATGATACAGCAGGCAACTAAGTTTGAAGTGGATAAAGCCTGGAAAATTATTTTAAAAGATTTAGGAATTAATGAACTGGATATCTTAAGACAGGCAGAACTGCCGGAAGATTTGTTTTCACGAGCTAATGCTACTTTGACTACAGATGAATATTTTCGTTTATGGCTCTGTTTGGAGCAACACTTTGCAGACCCCCTTTTTCCTTTAAAAGTGGGACAGTATATTCCGGTAGAAGCTTTTAATCCTGCCCTTTTTGCTGCATTTTGCAGTCCTAATTTTAATATTGCCATGACCAGATTGAGTAGGTACAAACAATTAATTGGCCCAATGACTTTAACCGTTGATGCAGATATGGATTATACAACCATGACTTTTGGCTGTTTATTTACTGATAAACCTCTGCCCGATTCTTTGATTACTATGGAGCTGGTATTTATTGTTCATTTAATTCGGACTGCTACTCGTGAGCCCATTAATCCTATATTTGTTACATCAACAGCAAGATTGATTCATCAAAAAGCTTACTCAGAATATTTTGGAGTTGATCCGGTTCAGGGTGAAAAAAATAAAATCCGCTTTTCTTTTGCAGATGCACAACGCCCCTTTTTATCAGAAAACCACGCTATGTGGCAGTTTTTTGAACCCCAGTTAAGGACGCGTTTATCAGATATTACCGGAGATAGTAATTTCTCAGAAAAAGTTAGTAGTTGTCTTTATGAGTTGATTCCTAGCGGTATGTGTTCTTCCGGTGAAGTGGCAAAGAAATTGGCTGTGAGTAAGCGGACATTACAACGGTATTTAAATAATGAAAATACCACTTTTCAAAGAGAGCTCAATAAAGCCAGGGAAAAACTAGCAAGACATTATTTGCAAAACTCCTCATTATCGAGTGCTCAAATTTCTTTTTTACTTGGATTTGATGATCCCAACTCTTTTGTACGGGCCTATCGAGCCTGGACAGGAGAAACTCCCGGGCATTTAAGAATGAATTTGAATTGATATCAGTAACAACAAATTCAACCAGCGTATCAGAAAATAGTAGCCATAATCCAGCAAAAATAAATCATCTCTATTGATAGTCATTTATTTTAAATAAACCACCATTGACATTGATAATGAAATTGTTAAAATCAATTTATTTATAGTACTTTCAAATACTTTAAAAAACATGAAACTAAAACAGATTTATCAAGCAAGGATCAATATGAATAAATACCCCAGAGTTGGTATTGGCACTATTATTACCTATAATAATAAGGTTTTATTGGGAAAAAGAAAGAACAGCCATGGAACAGGCTGCTGGTGTTTTCCCGGAGGTCACTTGGAATACTCTGAGACATTTGTTGATTGTGCAATCAGAGAAACTTATGAAGAGACCGGGTTAAAGATAGAAAATATTCAACAAATTGCTCTAACAAATGATTTTTTTGTTGAGGAAAACAAACATTATATTACTATTTTTATGCAGGCAACCGTTGATCAATCACAAGTACAACTAAAAGAACCAGATAAATGTGAATACTGGCAATGGTTTGATTGGAATGACCTGCCTAGTCCCCTTTTTTTACCAATCAAAAATCTTTTACTACAAAAATATAATCCCTTTAAGCAAGGAAAAACCAATTGACTAAAACAATTCTAAAATTAAGAAAATTTTTTTTCACTGTTCTATTTTTAAGCTTGGTCATTATCCCGGCAATGATGGTGGTTTTATTGCAGCCAGGAAACAAAGGGATTTACCATTCTTTTGAAAAGGCATTAAAGACTCCTGAAAAAGTAAATACCATCATTATTGCTGAAAAAAAAGTTTCTCATATACCTGATGAGATTATACAGTGTAAAAATCTGAAAAAACTAATAATTAAAAATAGTAATTTTGTTGACTTTCCACAAGTGATCACGGAGTTGATTTCACTAGAGTCTTTGGAAATACAGAGAAAGTTTAGCAAATCTGACTATTTACCTTTTTATTCCATCCCAGTAGAAATAAACCAATTAAGAAATTTAAAAGAATTGGAAATTTCTAATCAAAAAATCCAGGAAATTCCTCAATCATTATGGGATCTCAAAGATTTAACTCATTTGAGTTTTTATGCGAATGAGTTAGCCTCGGTAGCAGAGGAAATTCAACAGCTATCCAATCTCACTGATTTGGATTTGCAATTTAACAATCTAACATCTATTCCTGAAGCATTTAAAAATTTAAAAAAACTGAAGCATCTGTATTTGAGTTATAATGAATTAAATCAGCTACCCGATCTTTCACAATTAACAGATTTAGAAATTCTTTCTCTGGATTCCAATAATTTTACAGAAATTCCGCCTTTTGTATTTCAATGCTCAAAAATATGGATGTTAACTGTTTTTTCCAATCAGATATCTGAAATACCTGCTGAAATTGAGAATCTACAATTATTGCATTTTTTATCTCTTGGACAAAATCAGCTGCTCTCTTTTCCTCAAAGTATTTTGAAGTGTCCAGAGATGCGTTACCTTGACCTCAATGGTAATTTGATAAAAGATCTGCCAAAAGGTGTTTTAAATTGGAAGCATCTGGAAAAATTAGTTTTAAGTCATACCAATATTCAGCCTTCTGCTGAATTAATCAGGAAATTAAAAGCAAGAAAAGTTATAGTTGATTTTGAGGGATAAATCCTTTGGATAATTTATGACTCAATCTTTTTGTCTTGTTCTTTATAGATTGAGGTATTTTTTTTCTTAAAAAAGCACTATGATAGTCGATGATTCCTATTATTTTAAAACCACCCCCTTTGAGGACTGTTTTTATACTACGAATGGTCCCTTTACTTTGGGTATTTAAAAGATTGAAAGGCAGGGTGCATTACAAGATGAAACAATCACTGCCTTTTTTTCTTTATGATTGGGTTTAGGCAGTACGAATTTATCAACCGGCAGGGACTCAAAAACAGTTAGTGATCGATCCATTAAAACCTTTAAAGCTCCACTCATATTGCCCCAATAGGTAGGGCTGCCAATAATGAGAAAGTCAGATTCATAAATTAATCTACCCAAACGGTGTCCATCATCTTCAGGAAAGACACATTCTTTGTTTGGTCGGCAGCCATAACAGGCGCTACAAGGTTTGATCGTTAAATCATTGATATCAACCCATTCCCCTTTCATAGATGGTGAAAGATTTTGTTGGATTAGTTTGAGGATTTGTGAAGTATAACCTTGTTTTCGTGGACTCCCGTTTATAATAAGATATTTCACTTAACCCTCCTTAAAGATATTTTCTTAACATTTTTTTAACATTTTCCCTGGGAAACTCTCCTCCGTGACTACCATAAAACAGACTGGCATGAGTTTTTAAAATATCTTGCAGGCTTTTTGCAAGCTGTAGAGTGTTGTTTACAAAAATAGCTAGATCAGGTATTTGCCGATTCAATAAAGAAACAGGCATAAGCATATCACCAATAATGGTTTCTCCAGTATCTAAAAGTATGGTTAAAGAACAATCTGAATGGCCGGGGGTTACTAAAAGTTCTCCCTGGATACCTAATTCTCTTAGGTCTGTATTACTTTCAATAACCATATCTGGTTTAATTCCTTGATAATTGGGAACTTTGCCTGAGAAAAATTTCATCAGAATTTTACCTAACAAATTACGGCCCTGGAGGGGGGGATTTGTCCCATTCAGCAGGTGCTCTTCTGCTTTTTGATGGCAAAGAATTTTTGCATTCGTTATTTGTTTCAAGTATTTCAGATGGGCAAAATGATCGCTATGACCATGGGTAATGATAATCAGATTTATATCTGCTGGTTGAATTTGGTTTTTTGCAAATACTTGTTGGTATTTTTCTGGTCTTACATGGATACCAGTGTCGACTAAAGCAATAGTTTTATCTTTAATTAAAAAAGCATCGGCAATTCCTAACTTTAAACGGGTGACCTTATTTTTCATAAATACTCCTTTTATTATTGATGATTTTTATGATAAGCTCCATGGGTTTCTATGAAAACCTGATAAAATAATTTTTCCAATTTTTCTGCATTTATCTTAAAACTATTACCAAAACTCTCTTTAAAACAATGATAAGCTAAATTGGGAATTAAATTAGTAAAAAATTCTGCAACAAGTCGTTCACTCTTATCATAATCATTTGTTTTAGAAATTCCTGATTGTTTTTTTTCTTCTTCAATCAATACTCTGCATACTTCATAAAGAATAGGATTTTTATTGGTTTTTTTTAAGGACTCAATGAATATGATTCGTAACAGGTCAGCATTTTTGTTCATAAAGCTTTGATATTTTTGTCTTTTAGCACTGAGTCCTGCTGCTTTTTGCTGATGGGTTTCCTGATCTGATAGAACAATTAACTTTTTAAAATCCGCTATTAGTTGATTGACTAAGGTTGCTAATATATCTTCTTTACTTTTAAAATGGTAATAGATTAATGATTTGGGAACAGAAGCTGCTTTTGCTAATTGATCCATTCTGGCTCCTTCATAGCCCTTTTCTGCAAAAACTATGATTGCTGTTGATAAAATTCTTTCCCTGGCATTCGGAGTGTTTTTCATGATTTTCCTTTTAATACTGACTGTTCAGTACTAAATTAATATAAAAAAATCTTTCTGTCAAGAATTATTTCACTACTAAAACCTTTTTGATCTGATTATTGATTCCAGGAGCACGGACACGGCTGAAATAGGATAAGTTGAAACTGTCAATCCAATCCCCCTGGAATTAACAATAGTTGAGGTCGTGATGGTATCATCTGCAATATCTTCCTTATCATAGTAATCACTGAGAGTGAGAATGAACCTGGTGTTGGGTCCATCAATATCAGTTACATCCGTTATAACAGTATTTTTCCAGTATAACTAAAATAGCAGTGAAGTCAAACAGGTTTTTTTGAAGCGATTAATGAGAGAGAACTGAAATAATAGCTGGAGTTAATTTTTTATACTATATAGGGTTAAACAATTGACGTTATAATTACCATTTTACCTGAACTCACGCTTTTATAAAAAGCCAGAAATTATTAAACATTTCTTTTGACATCATTTGCAAATCGATCTCATCTGTTACTGTCCATAAGAGTAAAATACCTTCACTTGAAGCGATGATATGCTGCGCCATGATTTCTGTATTAACTGCTTTTGCGATTGATCCTTCTTTTTTTCCGTCATTTATGATCTTGACTATCCCCTGCCGGAGCTTGTCATGATATACTGTAATTCTCTCATTAAAAAAATCAAATTTTTTCACCCCTTCCATCAGCAGCAAATAAAAAGCCCTGTAAGTAATCCTTTTGTCCCCCAATTTTTTTTGTAACTCGCCTTCAATGCCGGGAAGAGCTTCAAAAAATAATTGCAGTTTATCTTTAGAACTGCCTGCTAATGTTTGTATCTTTTGGGTAAAACTATCGGTAATTGTGAAAATATATTCATCTATAACCTCGAAGAGGAGCTGATCTTTACTCTTAAAATAGTAAAAAAAACCTCCTTTAGTGATCCGGGCTTTACTAATGATTTCGTTTATGGTTACATCAGTAAAACCTTTTTTTAAGAATAATTTAAATGCACTTTTTAATATTTTGTCTTTTGTTTCCGTAATAATCCCTCTCTGTTTCTTTCCAGAATAAACCAGCTGAATTTTTTTACACATTTATCAGTGAAGAAAAAAAACTTAAACTGCCGGCTATATTCCAGTCATTTTAGCCGGCATTATTTTATCATAAAAATACGGTTATTTCATTTTTAATATCAAATTATTTGCTGTATTTTTAAAATTCATATTTTGTTACTTTGTTCTCACATGGATTTCCTTCAAAAATCCAAAAACTTTTTTTTCTCGGTACGGCAATAAAGCTGCTTATTGTTTTAAAATTATATTTTAAAATTTTTTTATGCTGGCACATGCTTCTATAATATGTATCACTCTCTTTATCACCGTGATCACTGGCAATAGCATGCATAATATCCCAATCTATTTTTCCATCGTATTTTTTCAGCAGGTAACTCATTCTCAATTGCCGCGGTACTGCGTTAATAGATTCATCAAGACCGTGAGGTATTAAGTTATAGGGTCTGGCCAGATCCGAGTGGGCCATGTTGGTTGTTCCTCTTGTGCCGTTTTTTACGATATCGTAATCTCTCCCGGCAGGGCAGCATTCAACCTTCATAAATTTTTCACTGTCGGCAAAATAAAATAAAAAACCAGATGCAACATTAGGAAGCGACTCAAAATACTCTCTCACCTCTTCCACGGTTGAGCAGGTATTTAAGGCTTTACACAAGATCAAGGCAGGCACTCCAGCCTCTCTTTTGGCCTGGGGTATCTGGAAAACCATTTTTAATGCACAGGCCAGGCCTTTTTCATTCATAGAGTGGGCCCAGAATATCCAGCCTGCCACTGTTAGTGCTCTAAATCGGTAACCTTGCTCGGGCTGAATGTCTAACATTCTGTAATATTTCTGGAGCGCTGGATCATCATCTCCATTCATTCCAATGATTGGTTCATTGTTTTTGGTACTGGTTCCGCTTGCTCCCCAGGCCGAGCAGGTGAACATGTTTTCCATTGAAACATTGATATGTAGAATGTCGGAATAACACAATCCTGCACCTTCGGCAATCCCCTTCATAAAATCACCGCCTTGGGGATAGTAGGCATCGATAAACTTCTGGTGCTCCTGGGCTGCATACTGCCACTTTATTTTATCTTTTTTGTAGTTTAATAAAGCTGATAATAAATACCGCATATTGGGTTTAAATAGTTCCGACCCCGGCTTTTTTGATAATGTTATTCCCAGATGAAACATATTGACAAGGGATCTGATCTCTTTTTTAAATGCTTTTCCATAATTGATTCCCATAGCATGATAAGAACCGCTTAATTTTAATTCTATAAACATATTCAAATCCTCCTTAAATGTTTTTGCTTATTAAATGAATACAAAAATACCGACCGGTTGGTATAAATAATAAATAATATTCAGGCGATAGTCAAGTGATTAATGAAAAAATAAAAAAATATCACTAATCAAATTTTTTTATTTTCAAGATTTTTGATTTTTTTTCGCTATTTTTGCTGACTTCGATTATAAAATTTCCTATCGGTTTTACTGTTTAGCAAGCCATTGAGAAATGCTAAATGCCATTTCCATGCTTTGAGTGTAATTTAAGCGAGGGTCGCAATAGGAGGTATAGTTTTTGCCTAAATCTTTCAGATCCACATCTTGAATTCCACCAATACACTCGGTCACATCTTCCCCAGTTAATTCGAAATGAACACCAGCTAAAGTACTATTTAAGTTTTTGTGGATTTGAAAGGCGGATTTTATTTCAGATAAAATATTTACAAAGCGGCGAGTCTTGTGCTGGCCAATGGACATGGTATTGCCATGCATGGGATCACAGCTCCAGACAACATTGATTTTTTCTTTTTGAAGACATTGAATGAGAGAGGGAAGTATATCATTGATTTTTTCAGCACCCATTCTTGATATAAGGACTAGTTTGCCCGGATCATTAAAGGGATTTATTTTTTTACAAAGATCAATCAATTCATCGGATGAGATGGAAGGGCCGATCTTCACTCCAATAGGATTGGCAATTCCAGAAAAATACTCGACATGGGCTCCGTCTAATTGACGAGTTCTTTCTCCAATCCATAACATATGAGTACTTAAATTATAGTACAAATTATTTTCAGCATTTTTTCTGGTCAGGGCAGCTTCATAATCTAACAATAAACCTTCGTGGGAAGTAAAAAAATCGATTTTTCCCAGGCTTTCTGCCTTTAATCCTCCAAAAGATTCAGTAAAATTAATGGCATCTAATATATGCTCCACTGTTTGTTGATATTTAGCCCACTCCGGATGATCTTCAATAGAGTGGAGATTCCAATGGTAAGGGTGATGCAAGTCTGCAAAACCTCCGCTTATCATTGCTCTTATATAATTATGGGTAATAACAGAATGATAATAGGCTTTTACTAAACGGTTAGGATCAGGCATGCGTTTTTGTTGATCAGGCTGAAAATCATTAACACCATCTCCCCGATAGGTATACATTTCCTGGTTATTTATATTTTCAGTATATTGTGATCGAGGTTTAGCATATTGCCCGGCAATTCTACCAAGTCGAATCACCGGCCTTCTTGCACAATAAGTTAGGATAACACTCATTTGAAGAATAATTTTAATTTTATTCGTGATGTTTTCAGCTGTGCAATCTATAAAACGTTCAGCACAATCCCCGCCTTGTAATATAAACCTTTTATTTAAAGCTGCCTCTTTTAATTGGGTTTTCAATAATTCTACTTCTCCAGAAAAAACCAGAGGGGGATAAGTCCTTAATTGTTTAAGTACATTATCTAAAATTTTTTGATCCGGGTATTTAGGTTGATGCGCTGCTTTCAGTTTTTTCCAGGAATAGGGAGTCCAATCTTTCATTTGTAATGAATATCTCCTTCACTATTGGATTTTTCATAAACAAATCTTATCATTTTGTCAACCATAAAAAAAAAATATTCCAGTTATGAACAAAATTTATTGATTATTTTGATTGCTAGAAGAAAAAACAATAAAAATTAGAGATAAAACTGTAAAAACAATTATTATTTGCATAATTTGATTTATAATAAAACTTAGGTAAAATTACATAAAGGCTAACTATGTTTCTTTCTTTTATTCAGTTTTATGCATTTTTAATGTATATCTATCTGGGTGTTTTTATCATTAATAAAAACTATAAAGAATTGCTGAACCAAATTTGTTTTTGTCTGATGATGTGTTTTGCTCTCCTTTCTTTTAGTAAAATCTTTCTGCATAATCCCTATTCCAGTGAAATGATAATCCCTTTTATGAAAAAAATGGCGGAAATCACCAGTATTTCCTTTTCTCCACTTGTGCTGCTATTGGCCTTAGTTTTTACAAAACATGAAAAGATTTTAAAGAATAAGCTATTTTTAGTGATTATCATCCTTTTGCCCATCTTGTTTTATCTCTTACAGATCGTTGATCCTTATATTTTACTGATCCAAAGGGGAAAATATCAGATATTTGTTATGGCTCCCAATTTTCGTTCTTTACTTTTTGGAATATTTTACATTTCCTTAGTTGTGATTAGTGTGGCCATCGCTTATCAATATTTACGCAGAGCTGAATCAGATAATGAAAAAAAGTATAGCCAGGTTTATATTATTACTTCTGTCATTGCTTTAACTTTGGGTACAATAACGGATGCGGTTTTGCCTTTCTTTAAAATATATATTTTTCCAGATATGGGGAATTTATTTGGTTTAATCTGGGCTGTGGGAATTGCTTATTCGATTATTAAGTATAAATTTTTTCTCATACCTCCCCGATCTGTGGCAGATAGTATCATTAATACTATGTCTGATGGATTAATAGTTTTAGATAAAAATCGCTGTGTAAAAGTAATTAATCAAGCAGCTTTGCAGATATTGGATTTGGAGGAAAAAGAAATTAAATTTCAGTCTATCTCAATGATATTTCCGGATTTTGAACAGGATCGGGCAAAAACTCTATTTAAAAGAAAGATTAAAAAACAAAATGTTTATATAACATTAAAAGCAAAATCAGGAGAAAAAATACCGGCTTTATTTAATATTTCCCGTTTTGCTGATGCTAGGGAAAAATTTGATGGTTTTATTGTGGTTTTTCACGATATTTCAAATATCATACAATATGAAGCAGAATTAAAAGCTAGCCAGGAAAGTTTCCAAAATATTGTAGAAAAAACAGATGATGGTATTGTTGTTCTCAATCCTTCAGGAAAAATCCAATTTGCCAATACAGCTGCTGTATCCTATTTAAATCTTAGCCAACGTGAATATTTTATTGAGGATATTTTTTCTCGAGTAGTGGATGATGGGATAACGGAAGTTCAAGTAACTTTGCCCAATGGTAACTATGGAGTAGGGGAAATAAAGGAAACAGATACTCTTTGGGAAAATAAAAAAGCTTATTTATTAAATATCCGTGATATAACGAGAAGGACTCAAGATGAATTATTAATAAAAAAATCTCTAAAAGAGAAAGAAGTTTTGCTTCAGGAAATTCATCACCGGGTAAAAAACAATTTGCAAGTCATCCATAGCTTATTAAAGTTTTCAGCTAGATATAATCAGGATGAAAAGGTTGCTAATTTGTTGAGGGATACCCGTTCTCGGATTCGGTCGATGGCATTAATTCATGAAATGCTTTATCGAACCAGTAATCTTTACCAAATTAATATTAAAGATTACCTAGAAGAATTTATTGATATTTTAAAAGATTCCTATTTATTCTCAGAAGACCAAAAAATTATCTTTGATACAAAAATTGAAAATATTTTATTGGAAATCGATATTATTATGCCTTGCAGCCTGATTGTAAATGAATTAGTCAGTAATTCTTTAAAGCATGCATTTCAGGGCAGAACAGAAGGAATTATTATTATTGAACTAGCACAAAAAGGTACATACATTGAATTAGTCATTGGAGATAATGGGATTGGTATGCCTACTGAAATAAATTTACTAAAAAATCAATCTTTAGGTTTACATCTGGTTAAAATTCTTGTAGAAAATCAATTAGATGGTAATATAGAGATTAGTAGAAATGGAGGAACTTTTTTTAAAATAAGTTTTCCACGCAAAATCATTACCCAGTTAGTAAAAGAGAGGTGATTATGAAACGGCCAAGAATTCTGATTGTTGAAGATGATGCAATTATTGCTGAGGATTTAAAAGAGTGTATAACAGAACTTGGTTATGAAACCATCTCAACAGAATCCAGTGCTGAAAATGCCCTGTCCCTCATTAATGCTGAAAAACCAGATTTAATTTTAATGGATATTAAATTGTGCGGAATTTTAGATGGTATTGAGGCAACAGCGATTATCAATGCCCGTCATAATATTCCGGTGATTTATATTACAGCTTTTTCGGATGCTCAAATAAAAGCCAGAGTCAGCAAAACCAAATCTGTTAAGTTTATCACTAAACCATTTAATGAAAATGAAGTAAAAAAAATTATTCGTGAAACATTAGAAATATAATTATTCCATTTAGTTGAGGCTATTATTATTGATGTCACATTATAAATCAAAACCCATTTTTAGTATTTCTCTTTTAGTTATAGCTACCATGTTTTGGGGAAGTACTTTTGCTTTTACAAAAGAATTAACAACAGTATTAAATCCTCTGCCGTTGATTTTTATCCGATTTACTCTGACCGGTATTTTGATGTTTTTCCTTTTTTTTTCAACTATCTTAAAAACCATTAAACAACTCAATCGTTCAACATTTTTTTGGTTATTATTATTGGGAATGATAAATTTCGGTGCTATCCTCTTTCAAACAGCTGGACTAACAGAAATTTCTGCATCCAATTCCGGTTTTATTACCTCATTATCCATATTATTTATACCAATCATTGAATTTTTTATCCGAAAGAAAAAAATTTTTAGATCCATTCGTATCGCAATTGTGCTCTCATTAGCTGGTATTTATCTTTTATCCTATGGTTTCCATTTGCCACAAGGATTTATTCGTGGTGATTTAATGACTCTATGTAGTGCTTTGTGTTATGCTTTTTATATTATTGTAGTGGATATTCTTTCTAAAAAAGTACGTTCTCCTAGTTTGATGTTTTTTGTTTTTTTTATAACATCTATTATTTCATTGCCTTTTCTCTGTTTTGTTCCTCTAAGCCCAGCTGGCAAGGTGAGTTTTATGCAGTTATGGCAAAGTTTTACTTTTTGGGACTTCTTTAATCTCTTTTTTCTGGTTATTGGCGGCACGGTCATTCCTTATTTATTAATGGGGGTTGGGCAGAGGTATTTAGATGCACAGCGTTCTGCAATTATCTACTTGCTTGAACCGGTTTTTGCTTTAGTTATTGCAGTCTTATTTTTTGGAGAAATATTATATTCCTATAAAATCATTGGTGGTGGAATCATCCTTTTAGCACAGTTTTTGGTGATATATGAGTCTAATCAGATTTTGAAGGAAAGTGGGATTTCTATTGATTATGAGAAGGAGTTGTATTAAAATTACTATAACCTCTGTAATCTAAAGGAATAAAATATGAATACAGATGATAAAAAGTTTTTAAATATTGCGATAGAATTAGCCGAAGAAAATGCTCGTTCTGGTAATGGAGGACCTTTTGGTGCAGTGATTGTGAAAGATGGAAAGGTTATTGCTACAGGTGTAAACAGCGTGTCTACCAACCATGATCCTACTGCCCATGCGGAAATTATCGCTATCAGAAATGCCTGTAAAAATTTAAAAGATTTTCAACTCTCAGAATGTGATTTATATTCCAGTTGTGAACCTTGTCCTATGTGTTTAGGGGCTATTTATTGGGCACGTCCAAGGCGTTTAATTTTTGCTAGTGATCGAAAGGACGCGAAAGAGGCTGGTTTTGATGATCTGTTTATTTACAAAGAAGTATGTATGGATTTTCAATTACGCTCTATCCCCACTGAACACCTTCCTATAAAAACCCGTAATGCACCTTTTGAGGCCTGGAAAAATAATACTGATCGAATTGATTATTGATTTTTTTTGTTAGTTTTTTTTCAAAAAAATCTCAATTTTGATCTCATCATTACGAGATAAATAATGAACCAGAGAAACTTTAGCCTCTGGATTTAAGTCATCTATTTCTAAACCAACGATAATTTGTTTTTCTTCTTCCATAATCCATTTTTTCTTACCCTGTATTTCTAATTCTGGTGGTTTGATTTTAGGATTGGTAAGTTTGATATTAAATGTATATTCATCTATATTGATCACTTCTTTGATATTAATGGCTAAACGTAAACCGTTGAGAGAGATGTTACAAAGTTCACCGATTAATTGTTGATTTTGTCCTTCTTCAAGATAAATAGGCCAAGCCGCTGAAATTCGAGGATAAATCCTTCTTTCTTTCATTATTTTTCTCCCTTTTTTGTTTTAAATTTCTTTTTTACTGTTAGATATCAACCACTTCTTCAAATTGAGAACGGTTACTGATTGCAGGTTCATCGATATCTAAAAGGATAGGCAAGGTCTCCTGATGCCAGTCATCATTTTTTAATCTTTTGATTAATACAGATCCTGATGAGTTCATATATGCCATTTCAATAATATCCATTAATACATAAAAACCACTGGAATTACAAAATTTTAATTCAGAAAAGTCCAGAATCATTTTTGATATTGTTTCAATTTTTAATTTTTCTTCCAGTTCTTCTATATAATGGGATAAAAATTTATAAGGATTATGAACACGTATTGATCCTTTAAATTCTATAGTGAGCTCTTCTTCATCAATACGGGTTATAGAGGTAAAAACACTATTACCGCTTTCTATTATATCTCCAAAAGTTAAAATTGTCATAGCAGTTCCTTTATTTCAATTTTTGCTGTGATAGTTAAAGTTCTTTTTTTATTATAATAAGAACGGATATTCGCTTTGTTTTCAGAAACTAAGCGAATCAATCCTAATCCTCCTGTTTCTCCCTTTTGTCTTTTTTCTTTAATCGTTTCTGCCAATAATTTATGTTTATTTTTTGATTGATTAATGCTTTTAATTTTTTGTCTAATTAAATCATATTGATTCGGATTCACTTGATTGGACACTTTTATGATTAATTGATCCGGATCGATTATCATTTTGATGGAACAAGTACTCATCTTATTTTCGGTATAATAAATAACGTTATTAAATAATTCAGAGATAACCACTCGAGATTTATTTCCAATATGTTCTGGATAATAGACATTAAGCAGGTTAGCAATCATGTCTGAAAATTGGTTACAATGATGTGTTTGAATGGCATCGATTGGGTTTATCTGATAAGTTAAACTTAGATGTGGCTTCATTGTTAATCCTTTTTTTTAATGATAATCAAAGTAATATCATCTTGATTTTGCGGTGTAAAATGATAAAAATCTTCAATACATGCAGCTTGTATCGCACTTGCATTTTTATGAATTTGAGATCGAACAATTTCCTCTAACCGCTGGATGGAGTAGCTTTTTTCTGAATCATTTTGGGCTTCAATTAATCCATCTGTGAAAAGAACCAAAACATCATTCTTAACAAATGGCAGTTCAAATTCATGGAATTTCTTTTTTCTTAACCCTAGATAATGATCCCGCTTTATAAATGGTATTGTTTTATCCTGATGAAAGTGAATTCCATAGCCTCCGCCACAAACATAGGTGATTTTGTGGTTGGTGAACAGGACGAAATTAAAAGTAGCATATTTTTTTATTTTCTTTAAAAAAGGCAGTGATAAGAGATTCACTTTTTCTATAATTTGCTGAGGGGAAGAATTGGATTTCATTGCCTGAATAAAAAGAGATTTTAAATACATCATGACTAGGGCTGACCCTACACCATGCCCGGCAATATCAAAAAGGGCAATAACATCTTCTCCTCTTGCTGTTTTAAAAAAGTCATAATAATCACCACCTACTTGTGTTAACTGGTGATGGTAAAAGGAGATGTCTAAAGGCTCCTGATCTTCTAAAGGGATTTCCGGGAGTAAGGATTTTTGAATTTGACTGGCAATTTTTAAATCTTCCTGAATGATCTCATAGGCCTTTTCCAGTTCCTGTTCTTTTTCATCAAGCCGTTCATAGGCCAATTTTAAATTTACATTTGTAGATAGCCAGAAATCATGATTACGTTCAATTTTTTTTTCTAACCCCCTGTATTTCCAGAAAAAACGAATCAAATCCTCATTTGATAAACGAATTTTGGAAAAATCAGGGGGATATTTACTATTTAAAATTTCTTCTAGAGTCATAGTCTTTTTATTACTCAAAATTAATGAAACTCAATTTCCAGATGATCTGGATCACTCTCATTAACAATATCAACATAATCCAGATCTCCAGGTGACAGCATGCCGCCTATTAAAACCCCGCACTCCATTTTACGATTAAAGGGAGTAGTGGAATATACAGTTGCTAACCCCTCTTCCAGATTAATATTTTTTAATTCAAATTTTCCAATTAAATCATCTGTGCCTTTTACAACACTGTCATAGCCGCCAGATCCAGTTTGAAAATGGAGAAAATCCACTCCGTTTTTAATCAGTTCTTTACCTGGGCCATAATGATACCAGGCATTCATCATTTCAATGCCGACCCGAAGCATAATTGGATCTGAGTTTTGATATGATTGGACGACAATCCTTTCTAAGTCTGCCCATTGTGAAAGGGGATAAAACTGGTTTACCTCAATGTTAGCCATAAAATCGGTAACTTTTCTACCCGCAACAATATTTAAATTTAAACAGGCTTGTGCATAACCGTGAATTAAAGCTCCGAGAACAGAAGCTTCATTGTTTTCTTTTGTATCCATAAATTGTCTCCTGATAATGACTGTTTATGTTTGATAAGCAAAGACAGAGATTAATGTAGTCGATTGAAATCCTAGTTCTACCACGCCATTTTTAATCTGGTATTCGCAATAATCAGGCATATCAATTTTAATATCTTCATAGGAATAGGGCTTAAATCCTGATCGAGCAAAACGCATTAGCCAGGAACCAGAACTTTCATGGGGTTCTGTTCTCAAATAATCACTAACA
>JAKSBL010000152.1 GCA_022361115.1 Spirochaetota bacterium
TAGATTGGGAATTAGCTAAGATAATGGAAAATTATATTAAAAGTAAAGGTGTAAATATTATAACTAATAATGGAGTTGCTGAATTTTTAGGAAGTAATGATAAATTAGTTGGAGTTAAATTAAAAAATGGAACCGAGTTGCCTTGTGAATTAGCTGTTATAGCAATTGGTGTTAATCCAAACTCCAAACTTGCTAAAGAATGCGGCTTAAAAATCGGTGATTTTGGAGGAATTTTGGTGAACGAATATATGCAGACTTCCGATCCAGATATATATGCATCAGGGGATTGTATAGAAGTAAAAAATAAAATTACTAATAAAAATACTCTGGCTCCTATGGGAGATTTAGCAAACCTGGAAGGTCGAGTAGCAGGAGAAAATGCAGCAATAGGGAATACAGCAAAATTTTCAGGGACGACTATGACTGGTATTTGTAAAGTTTTTGATTATTCTGCAGGAATAACTGGTTTATCTGAAATCATAGCCAGAAAGGAAGGTTTTGACCAGATTGAAACCATTGTCAATTCCAGTCCGGATAAACCGGGTTTTATGAATGGAAAATTACTGATATCAAAAATGATTATAGATAAACAATCTAATCAAATATTGGGTGTACAATGTATAGGACCGGGAGATGTTAGTAAACAATTAGCTGTTGGTGCAACAGCAATACGAGGGAAGATGACTATTGGTGATTTTGTAGATGCTGATTTACCTTATGCTCCCCCTTTCTCACTTGCTATTGATCATTTTATTTCTTCTGTACATATAATGGAGAATAAAACAAAAGGAAGATTTGATGGTATCTCTGCTCTTTCTGTAAAAGAGATGGTGGATGAAAAACAAGATTTATTTCTATTAGATGTGAGAGGTCCTGATGAATATGAAGTAATGCGTTTAGGAATAGGAGAAACTCTCATCCCCTTAGGAGTCTTAAGAAACCGCCTTGATGAATTACCAGAAGATAAAAACAAAGCCATTATCTGTTATTGTAAAATATCCTTGCGGGGGTATGAAGCTGCTAGCTTATTAAAAGCAAAAGGTTGGAAAAATGTTAAAGTAATGGAAGGGGGCATCATGGCTTGGCCCTTTACTAGAGAAAAGTAAATTTTTTAAGTGGGTTCGATTTTATTAAACCATATATTTTTCATTAAAAACACCATTTTCATAGATAATTATCGAACTCACTTTCTTTTATAAAATAAAGAAAAATGGAAATAAAAATTTTGAAAATAATTAATAATTTTAATTGAGAAATATGAATCAGAAAAAGAAATATAAAAATTTGATCAATTATTTTATTTTATCTTTTGCAACGTTAGGTCAGTTGGTTATTTTAGTTTCAACAGATTATAGTTGTTAAGCAAATCAATTTTATGTATGGCCTATACCTATATTAAAAAAACAAACGGAGAAAATAAATGCAAAATAAGCAAAAAGATGAAGAAATTAAGGAAATGTTTCTAACAGAAAATTTGAGTAAAATCAAAAATAAAATTGTAGTAATAAGTGGAAAAGGAGGTGTAGGAAAGAGTACTGTATCAGTTAACCTTGCATATTCTCTTGCTATGAATGGAAAAAAAGTAGGAGTTTTAGATGTAGATATACATGGTCCTTCCATTGCTAAGCTAACAGGAGTAGAAGGACAACAATTAATCGCTGAAAAGGAAGATCAACGCCCTACACCTATAAAAGCAGGACACAATCTCTTTGTATTAACTATAGCTTCTATGATGGAAAATAGTGATGATCCTATTATATGGAGAGGTCCAATGAAAATGGGGGTAATAAAACAATTTTTATCTGATATTGATTGGCCAGAATTGGATTATCTTATTGTGGATTGTCCTCCTGGAACAGGTGATGAACCTTTAAGTGTCATTCAATTATTGCAAAATGTAAATGGCAGCATAATAGTTTCCACCCCTCAGGATATTGCCTTTTTAGATGCTCGTAAAACTATAAATTTTAGTCGCAAACTCAATGTACCAGTTCTAGGTATTATTGAAAATATGGCCGGATTTATCTGTCCTAAATGTGGTGAAAAAATTGATATTTTTAAAGCAGGAGGAGCTAAAAAAACCTGTAAAGATTTTAATATTGAGTTGTTAGGACAAATTCCACTGGATACTGATATTGTGCAATCCGGTGACGAGGGAAGAGCTTATGTATATTTTTATAATAAAAAGGAAGGAGCAATTATTTATAAAGAAATAACAGATAAAATTATTAAAATATTTAGTTAATAAGATTAAAAACTTTTAATATTCTTTTTGAGTTTAGTATTGTGGAAAATTATTAAATAAACTTTGCATAGGAGTAACCATTTTGTATATTCATTCTATACCATACCAACGTAAGGAATTGTTTCTATTAATTACAATCCCAATGATAATCATGTTTACTATTGGTTATTATTTAAAAACAATAAATATTAAAACCTTTTTTTAATTTATATAAACAAAAATTAATATATTGTTTATAATGATAAAGAAGA
>JAKSBL010000628.1 GCA_022361115.1 Spirochaetota bacterium
TATAGTCCCACCTGTACGAGCAATTAAAATATCTCTTTCATTTAATAAGTACTTTCCAATATCTTCTTTTTTAATTTTACACCCTGGTACAGTATCCCAGTTTACTTTATTATTCTGTATATCTGTTATTCTTAATAATTTGGGTTCTTTTATTGTAATATCAGCTGATGCAGTATAACCATAATGAATATTATTAGATACTTCTCCCAATCTCACCCATTCCCAACCATCAGGCAACTCATAAGGAATCTCATCCTCACGAATCTCTGGTAAAGGCTTCTCTTTCTTAATTTTACCTTCCTTAATCAGCTTGTTTTTCTCTGCTTTAATCTTCCTCAACAACTCACTTGCCGGTTCATCATTTGGGTCTTGGGGTATCAGTTTGCCCTGTACAGCAAGCTGTAATATGGTTTGTCGCAAGCTTTTTACATTGCGGATATCATTAAACAAGGTATCAAAGTTATTTTCTATAAATGACCAATGTTTTTGAAACTCTTCCTGTGTCTTTGAATTGGTAAGATGATGAAGGGAGGATTTTCCTAAATCAGCAATTTGTTTGTTTGACTCGTTTAGTTTTTCTCTCAGTCGTTTGGTAATGTTGAATAGTTCCTCTATTTTTTCAACAATTCTTTTTTGTTCATTCAGTGGGGGGAGTGGGAAAGCTAATTGTTTTAAAGTAGATGCTCTTATTCCTTTAGCAGTCATTCCAGTTGCATTATTATATAAATATTTTTGCATAAATGGTGACATAATAATAAACATTTGTAACTTTGAAACTAATAATTCTTTACTAAATGGCTGAAATGTTATTATTCTTTGACCAGGTGTAATAATTTCATTATTTGGAAATGAAACCATACATACTTTACCTAATGGAGCTTCTGTCGTAAAAAATATATCCCCAATTTCTGGGAACCCCCTTGTCATTCTATTTGTATATTCTTTTTCTGATATAAACTCTTCAGGATTTATATCGAGAAATCCATTTTTTATATTTTTTGCTGTAATTAGACGAATACCAGATGCAATTTTTTTTGGAGTAACACCTCGATAATCAACGAAATTAAATAAATCAGAATATCTACTCCATTTCCAACCATTAGGTAATGTATAAGGAATCTCATCCTCCTTTATCTCCGGTAAAGGCTTCTCCTTTTTAATTTCACCTTTCTTAATAAGAGTTTCTTTCTCAACTTTAATTTTCTTTAGTAATTCACTAGCTGGTTCATCATTTAAGTCTTGAGGAACTAATTTACCTCTAACTGCAAGATTTAAAATATATTTTTCCAGTTCATCTATGCTTTCAGTTGTATTAAATGAATTATCAAAGTATTTTAAAACATTATTTTCCAATTAAAGTTCCTTTTTCATCTATCGGAAAACAAGGGGTAGCTACCCCTTGTTTCCTGGATTCCTGGATGTTCGATTTGTGTTTTTGTTTCTGATTATGCACTTAAACATTCCTGTACTATTTTTAACTTGTCTTTTAGACTTTGTACTTCGTTAA
>JAKSBL010000714.1 GCA_022361115.1 Spirochaetota bacterium
AGATATCCTCTTTTTTTTAAGTTTTCTTTATGAATTTGGAATTTTTTATGATTAGCAATACCCGGAATGTTTACTAAAACTGTAAAATTAAGTCCCAATCCGCAATGATTGAGTTTTGGAGATAAATATCCATACTTAATTGAAGAAATAAAGGAAAATCTCTGATTTAAATGATTCATCAATTTTACTAAATTTTTATAATTTTCTCCTAAATTCAAACCAGGGAGAAGGTGATTGATCTGGATATGATCTATTTCATTAATTAAGATACTAAATTGAAGTTCATTAGTGACTAATAAAAGTGGATTACCTTTTTTTTTATTGATAGGTAATAATCCTAAAGCTTGATATTCAGCAGGGATGCTTTTTTTAGCAGTTTGTTGAAAATCATGAAGATTAAACTGATTATTTTCTTTGATTAATGTAGAGATTTCTGTAAATAGTGTGTTTTTTTCCTCTTGAGATAAAGAAGGAACAAAAGGATAGCCTTTTATATTTCTTACTACTGAGCCTCTGCTGAAGAGAATGGTTGAATCAATGTACTGTTTTAAATTTATTTTTTTAAATTCCTGAGTAGAAGATTTAGTATTCATTGTTTTCCTTTTCAATGAGAGTTTTAATGGTTTGAATTTGGTCTCGAGTATGAGCGGCTTTTTTAAATTCTTCATTCTCAATATATTTTTGTAATTGAATATTTAATTCATCCATTTTAAAATAGAGGTTTTTAATCTTCTTTAAAGAATTTGGTAAACTCCCTTTATAATCCAAAGAGTGATGAATTTGGAATAAAAGTATATCGATGAATTCTCCAAATTCTTCAAAACAAAGAGCACAACCTACCTGGTTATTTTTGCTGATTTGTTCAATAGTTGTTTTACAATAACTGCACTTATAACTATTCACTTCAATTATTTCATCAGGTTCAGATATATGATTGAGAATATTTTCGATAACCTTTGAAAAAAAGCCTTGTAATTCAGAAGCTTCTAAATTGAAGCCTTTTAAAATGGCACATTCCAGGCATAAATGGATAATTTGTTCTTTTTCCTCTATTTGTGCCTGTATGTGTAATATTGCCTCTTTAGATTGACAAAAATTGCAAAGCATAATGTTCCTTAATTTTAAATAATTTTCTAAAAGATCAGTAACCTTTAACAGGTATTAAAAAGTATAGGTATTATAGATATAGATAATAAGGATCTAAAATAAGAGGGTCAGAAATAATCTGCTAATCTCTTACTATAATACTAAAAAAACTTAATTCTGGCAATGTTTCTTTTATAATTCTTTACAAATGATGAGATATGTAAAGAAATCAGAGATGTTTTTTATTTGCTAAAAACTTCACTATAGTGCACTAATCCTGAAACTGCAGTCGATAGGCTATAAATACTGATAATGGATATTATAATAGATTCCTGTCATCCCTGAAATAACAGTTTATATATTAACACTTAACTAAAATTATATACATTCAATCCATTTAAATTTTTCTACTGGCATTTGTATCAGAATTAACTTATCATAGAATAAAGAAATTTTTTAGGAGAAAATATGGCAGATAAATCTATTGCAGCAAAATTGGATGAAAAATTAATAAAAGATCAGGTGATAGAAGAAAAATATCTATCTGATTATGAAAAAGTTCATAAATTTCTCAATAAGCAAGTAAAAAAATATGACAAAGCATTAAAAAAAGAAGATTTTTCGATTGGAGAAGAAGATCTTAGATCCTGGTTAAATACTTTGTATAAGCAGGGAGCTTCACAAGAGAAATTGACTAGTTACATTCGATGTGGATTAGCTCATCTTTGTTTTGATTATATCGATCTGCAAAATGTAAAATTAGCTACTGAAGAACATATTACCCGGGCTCTACAATCTTTTAAGAAAAGAAACTATCATAAATCATATTTTAAAGCTTCGGGAAAATAAGCAATATCAATTTTAAACAGAGTTTAATGTTTCTTAAAATCTGCAATGATTTTTTCAATTTGCTCAGCAGGGACAAACTCAAAAGGGGTAAACAGATTGATAGTTATGCCATTGTCCCCATAACAGTGAGAATGGTTTTGCAGAACAATCTTTGCATTGGTATCGACTCTGATTTTAGCAAATCCTAAGCGGGATTCTTTTGAATTTGGGTTATTTTGCAAGACTCTGTCTTTCATGATTTCTGCAAATGCCACATTAGGATCATCATATTTTTCAACTTCTTTTATCCCTTTTTTTAATTTCAGGATATTTTGTTGAACTTGTTCATTTTTTTCTTGATAATTATTTTCAATTTTTACAACTAAGCTGTATTTACTATCTGTCTTACCTACAGTAATACAGAATTCTCTGGAGGAATACTTATAAATATTTTCGAGAAGTTCACTAATCGCATTAGTGATGAGGCTGAGTTGATTGGTATATGGGAGCTTTTTTTTCAAGGTGTAATAAACAAAGTCAAATATTTTAATAACAAAAATATTAATGGCTTCCAGTTGATAGCCTTTTGAACGGATAATATCCAGCATATTTTTGTCTAATAGATCATTTTTTCTCAGCAATTCATGAATAGGGTATTCATAGATTTTACTGGTTATTTCTGGTGTATATAAAAGCATTTCCAGCCGTTTATAAAAAATACGAGAAACCAGTTCTACATCCTGCCATTCATTCAGTTTGCCGCTTAATCGAAAAGATTTTTTTCCAATACGAAATTGTAATGAATCATAGACTTTTTTATATTTTAAATATTTTAATCGTTCAGCCCGAACACCCATGAGTTATTATCCTTTGAATTGATCTTATCTGCATTAGTACTTTATTATCTAATCGACAGGATTTGAGATTTATTTATGAGTCACTTTAAAAATTAATAATTGCTCTATTATGTTTAGAACTGATTCATAAATTTGAAACAGAAATTTGTGAATGACCAACAATAATGTAATTTTTTTGAGAAAAGGTAATATTGTTATATAATTAATACCGATAATAGGGGAGAGTATTACGAAAGATTAAAAAATCGAGGTTTTGTAGAAAAAAAATAGAAAATCAGCTATACTTACCTCCATCTTTTTTAAAGATTTAGCAAAGATGTAGTGTAAAATAATGGCAGGAAAATAGATTTATGATAAAGAAGTGTTCACTAATCAGCTTTTTACTGTTTTTTTCCCTTTTTCAGTTTCAGGGAATTCAGTTTTATCCCGGAAAAAATAATGACAATACCTCAGATCGATTTGTGATAGAAGCCCTTTTTGACATAGGATTTGGTTTAGAAGGACTGGTTGCAGAATCGATTGGTATCCGGGATTATCAAACTTTCTTTTTCAAATCCACCTTTCGTCTTAATAGATTTGCCTTTGAATTAGATATGAAACTTCGTTTTCGATTTTTTCCTGATAATTTAGACTTTCGGGTTGAAGATTGGTATGTTGAAGGGAGTCCAAAAGAAACAGCTTTTGCTTATGCTGATAAGATTAAGTTTATAAAATATGGATCTCCAGATCATTTTATTTATGCAACCACAGGAGAGTTTCCCTTAACTACCTTTGGAACTGGTTTGTTGGTGAATCAGTTTCATAATGAATTTTTTCTCCCTTCTTTTAGGGAAAATGGATTTTATTTTCAATTTAACGGGAATCAATTAAAGAAAAATTTACCAGTATCAGCACGTTTTTTGATTACTGACTTACTTGATCCGGAAATTTTTATGATGGATTTTGAAGTAGATCTACTAAAATTTGCTAAAAGAGAAAGAGCGGGTTTAACTGTTGGATTTAGTAGTGCCCTAGATCTGAATGCAACAGAAGAACATTTACTCAGTGCAGATACTATTAATGATATTGAATCCCATAGAACCAACAGTTATACAACTGCCATTACAGGTTTATCTGTACCTCTCGAATTTGCCCTTATAAATAACTTGTTTCAGTTGTTTGTTTTTAATGAAATAGCATTTTTATTGAACTTAACTACTGCTAATCCAGCTGATTATACCTGGGGATTAGCAGATCAAGTTGGTGCTGAAGTTCGTCTTTTTAATATTAAGAACTCCGGTTATTTATTTGGAGTAAACTTTAGTGCTATTTTTACTTATAATAATTTTTTTGTGAATTATTTTTCTTCTAATTATCAAATAGTTCGTCAACTGCAAATGTTAGGTACTACAGATCAATATAATATATATTTACAAGGCGGAATCAGCCTTCACGCATTTCAAGAGCGGCTAACTTTTCGTCTTTCAATGACAACCCCGCTAATTACCAATGTATTTAAGGCAAAATTTGCTTCAAGTTTTATCTATGATGGAAGAGCTATTAAAGATTTTATCCCAGGCTTATATGTTGAAGTAATGTATGAAACCGGATTAAATCAAATCAGAAATCAATACAATGGCAATTCTAGTTATAGTGGAGTCATTCTTATTGATTCCATTACTGATAATTTCCGCTTTTCAGCTAAACTCGGCTACAATATTTTTGGTGCAAAAATAAATTTTTTAATTGGAATCCAAAGTCCTTACTGGTTGGATTTAGCTGATTATATTGATTCAAGAACAGGCGGCTTAACAGAAACAACTTCAGAAACATATAAGGACAATCTCCAGAAATTTATTGGAGTGGAGGTCTCCTTTGTTTTCTAAAAAAAGATTATTACTGACAATATTTTTTTATTTTCTGATCAGTTTGGCTGTCTTTTCCCAATCTAATATTTATGCAGTTTTGTCAAATATTAATACCACTTCTGAACAATCTGTATTAGTCTATGACATCAATAATGAAATTCGTCAGGCTGATCGGGGTGATACAATTGAAATAAATGAAACCTTAATAACTTATGAAAACCAACAAGCAGAATTGGTGATATATGAAGATTTAAAACCTATCGCTTATCTTATTATTGATCAAAATAGTGATCTGAGTTTTGCTCTGGACCAGGGAAAGATTGTTCTAAATTTTAATTATGGTAAAATTCGGATTGTAGTTCAGCCTGAAAATCGATTTGAAGCACGTTTAACGAATTTAACTGTTAATATTACTGGAACGGATTTTGGGTTATTTGCTACTTTAAATGATAGTAACCTCTATGAAGGAAATCTCATTGTTTTTAATGGCCAGATTAAAGCATATTCTCATACTAATCCTGATAAAAAAGTTACCATTAATCAATGGTATTATTCTCATTACTTACAAAATAATATTGAGCAGCAACAGAGATTTTCTGCCCAGCAACTCCAACAATGGCAAAACAGTATGCAGAAAATTTCACAATCAGTTCCTGAGCAACTTAATCTGGTTTTAGAAAATTTAGAATTTTTGACAGAAGAAATTCCTCCTGTAATTGATCAGCCTATTGAGGTTGAGCCGGAAGTGGCAGAACCGATTGATGAAACAACAGATCAGGTAATCATGGAAGAACAAACATCCGATCAGATTGAGCCACCACAGAAAAATTATCGCCAGGCTGCTCTCAATTTTGTGGCATCATTATTGCAGCATGAAATTGGAACCATAAATTATGGTAATGATTTTGCTATACGGGTAGTTTCTAGGCCTGGAATAAAAATTTTAGATGATAAATTTGAGTTTGGATTCTATTTACCGTTAAATCTTATACCCTCAAAAGCCTTTACAAAAGATGGGCTGTTAGATATTAATCAATCAAACAATGAATGGTCCTTTGGTTCAGATCAAAACAGGGAAGCAAAAAAGGTTGTTTTTGATATTTTTGATGATATATTGTTAAAATTACGAATCATTCGCTTTAATGATGAGGAAGATAAGTTTTTTATTCAAGCTGGAGATTATTATGATGTGAGTGATATTAATCGTTTTTCCATGCTTCATTTTAATACAAAAA
>JAKSBL010000459.1 GCA_022361115.1 Spirochaetota bacterium
ATAGCCTAAACTTTGTTTATTACCCTTAACTTTATGTGCTTCCTGATTTTGATAATAATAAAGGGGAATTCTGGCTCCTGAGAAGATTAATTGCTTTTTCCGGGAATTGATTAAACAAATTGCGGCATCCAGTCCATCATCGGAAAGGGTTTCCTTTTTATCTTGTTTTAGAATGTCTTTTATCAAAAGATTCATTTGTTTGAGAATTTCACCTGGTTGATGAATTTCCAGATCTCTGATAACTCTTTTTAACATAGTAAAGGCAAGAATGGTCATAATTGCGCCAGGAACCCCATGGCCTGTACAGTCCATTAATGCAATTATGAAATTATCATCTCTTTTATCAGTAAAATAAATATCTCCTCCAATGATATCTTTAGGTTTCCAATAGATAAAATTATTTGGCAATATCGTATCAATATATGTTTGCTTGGGTAATAATGATCTCTGAATGTTTTTTGCACATCGAATACTGTCCAGAATGTCTTCGTTTTTTTTAGCTATTTCTTCATTTGCTATAGTTAATTGCCTGGTTCGTTCCTTTACTAATTGATCAAGTACAATCTGCTTCATTTTTAAATGTCTGATTCTAACTTGATAAAGTATAATTCCAGCTAAAATAAGGAATAAAAATACTACTAAATAAAACCAGATCGTTTGATAAAAAAATGCTTTTTGGTAAAACTTAAAAACTGTTTCAGCACCCCATAAGCTATCATTATTTGCTGCTTTAACTTTAAAAGTATATTTTCCCGGAGAAAGATTAGTATAGGTTACTTCTCTTTTATCAGTCGGAGGGGACCAGCTATCTTCAAATCCTTCTAACATAAAGGAAAATTTAACTTTTTCCGGAACTAGGTAACTTAATCCTGTATAGTCAAAAACAATTCTTTTTTTACCTGGTAATATTTTTATTCCATTTTCTGGTAAGAACAATTGATCATCAATTACTAATGTTTCTAAGATAGCTTGTGGTTTGTATTTATTTTGAGTAATATTTAAAGGATCTATTTTTGCAATTCCCTCTAAGGTTGGAAACCAGATATGACCATTTTGATCTATTTCTGACCAAGCTACAGCAGTCACACCACCAGTTAAACCATCATCTTTACTGTAGACTTTTAGCTGTAAAGAATCTGTATTGCCATCAATGTACTGGTTTAGATCGGTTCTTTTTGTATAAATAATACCTATGTTGCTAGATAACCAGAAAGACTCATTTGAATCCTCAATCACCTCAAAAATCGAATCTGTTTGTAAACCATCAGAAATATCAATACTATTCATGTTCCCATTCTTATATCTAGATAACCCTCCATTAGTAGATATCCATATCGTCTCATTATTATCTTCATAAAATCTGAATATAATATTGCCTGCTAATCCGTCTTTTTTAGTGAGGATCGTAAATTTATTATCCTTTAAAATATTCACTCCACCGCCATCAGTGCCAATCCATATTTGATCTTTACTATCCTTAAACAAGGATAAGATATAATCATCACTTAAGCCATTAGCTCTGGTAAAGGTTGTAATTTTGTCATTTTCAATTTTGTTTAATCCGGTTTTCGTGCCTACCCAGATATTATGGCGATGATCTTCAATAATGACTCGTATTTTATTTCCAGTTAAACCGGATTGTTTTGTATATGTTTTTACCTGGCCCTTTATATCATAGGAAACTAGCCCTGTATTGCCATAAGTTGCAACCCAGATTGTATCATTGTGATCTTGGAAAAGATGTCTGATTCGGTCTTTTTTTAAAAGATTGACTAATTTATGATCAGAAAATTGATTATTCTTAAAATAATTTAATCCTAAGTCTGTACCAATCCAAAAATTGCCTTTCCTATCCTGTAAAATCGTATTTACAACATTATTGCTCAAACCATCTTCAATTCCATACTTTATAAATTTACCTGTTGAGAGCTTTATTAATCCACCTCTACCTGTACCAAACCAGATATTTCCTTCCCTATCTTCAATAATAGTCTCAATCAGATTGCTTTTTAAAATATTGTTTTCTGAAAGTGTTTCGATTTTACCATCTACATATCGTATCAATCCATTATCTGTTGCTATAAGTACGGTACCCTCTTTATCTTCATAAATGCTATTAATATCACTATGATTAGCTGGTAATTGAATAGTTTCATTTTCTTTTTGAACAAAAAGCTTTCCATTAATCGTTCCAAACCATAAATCATTGTTTTGATCTTCCAGCATTACATTGATAATTTCTTGATTAATCAGAGGAAAATCTATTGCTATAAAATCACTTTCTACATCAGGAGATTTTTTTAAAATTTTTCCATTATTCGTGCCAACCCATATATTTTGCTGCTTATCTTCATAAATAAACTGGATAAGATTGTTCATGAGTTCAGGTTTTTGAAAAGTGGAAAGATGGTTATTGGGGTTTAATTTTGCCAACCCTTTATTAGTGCCTATCCAGATGGAATTCTGACTATCTATCAATAAGGTTCTAACTGAATTATCGGGTAAACCATTCTGTATGGTGAAAAGTAATGTAATTTGACCATTAACAAATTTTTGTAATCCAGCATCATTAGTGCCTAACCAAAGGGCCCCAGTATGATCTTCTGCTAGAACTCGGATGCTGTTGGTATTAAAATCTTGACGTGTTAATCTGTTTAATACAGTAAAATCTATCCCATCAAATTTTACTAAGCCATCATAAGTTGCCAGCCAGATATACCCTTTTCTGCCTTGTAAAATATCTAAGACACTATTGGAAGGTAACCCATTAGAGGTTGTCCAATTGGTAATCATATATTGGGATAGAGGTATGTTAGCATATGAGATAACAATAGAAGTAATCCATAATACTGAAAGGAAAATTGTTTTTATAGTTTTGCTAATCATAATTCTTACCCTTTTGAGAAGCTTCTGATTATATTATAAGTCTGAAAAAAGTAAAGTCAATAATTTGAAAAACTATAAAAACTTTTATTTTGTGAGGGATGACTTATTAATCCTTCCAGGTTACCAATATTTTTTCATTGCCAATTTTTTCTTTTATAATATCAGCTAAGCGTAGTAATTCATCTTTACAGCAATCAATGGTTTTGTTCTTATTTAATCTTTCTGTTAATTCATCAGCAAATTCAGCAAGGGTAATTTCTTTTTGAGCCATTTTATACTCCTCACAAGTTGATTATTATTAACTATAATAAGAAAAGATTGAATAGAATGCAATATAAATTAAAAATATTGAATATATTAAGGTATATTTGTCAATTTAAGCAATTTATCATCTTTTCATTTATTCTACGCGTTGAGCTGGGTAGACTTCATGCCCAGCTTTTAGTTTAGTTTATTCTAGTTCTTTTGAGATGGTAATAGCGGCAATCGTTCCATCAGCTACTGCTGTTGTAATTTGTCTGTAAACTTTTGATTTTACATCACCCACAGCATAAACCCCGGGTATATTGGTACGCATTTCATCATCTGTTTGCAGATATCCCCATTGGTCTAATTTTAATTTTTCATTGAAAGTCTCAATATTGGGGATAAAACCAACAAAAACAAAGATCCCATTGGTTTTGATGGCTTTTTTGTCTTTCATTTTTAAATCTTCTACAATTACTTCCATATCCATAGTTCCATTTTTTTTGAATTCCCGTGGTTCGTGTTCAAATAGAAATTCAATTTTTGGATGCTCAAAAGCTTTTTTTTGAGCATCTTTATTGGCTTGCAGATGATCGAATTGATGAACAATCGTTATTTTTTTGGCAAATTTTGCAATAAACAAGGATTCTTCTATTGCCGAATTTCCGCCGCCAATAACAACCACCTCTTTGTCCTCAAAATATTTAGCATCACAAGTGGCACAATAGGAGATTCCATTGCCACGATACTCATTTTCACCTGGAAGGTCAAGAGGACGTGGCCTGGAGCCTGTAGCTATGATGATTTTTTTGGCTTTTATGGTTTCAAAACCGTCAATTTTAACCTTTTTTTCTTCCAGATCAACATCATTAACTTCAACAGCTGCTCTAAATTGGACACCATTGGTTTTAGCTTGTTCACTCATAAAATGGGAAAGCATGAAACCTGGCTGTGGTTCAATGAAGCCAGGATAGTTCGAAACCAGGTGTGTAGTTGACACATAACCTCCTGGCAATGCAGTATCAATGAGAATGGTATTTAAATGTGCCTGTGCTAAATAAAGTCCAGCTGTTAATCCAGCAGGTCCACCACCTAAAATTGCCACATCTGTTTCTGTTTCTACCTGTTGAATTTTCTTTTTTAACTGCTCTGCTTTTTGTGAAGAAAGCAGTTTATCCAGGTTTTTCATGAGGTCTGATCGCTTAATCCCACCAGCCAATCTGTCACCAACTAGTTGGCCATTGTCATAGAACAGGATAGTGGGAGACCCGGTTACATCGAGACTTTCTGCTAAATCTCTATTTTGCTGACGGAAAATCTTAATAAACTTTATGTCATCACCATAGATCTCACTTAAATTTTCATACTTGGAAGCTAAGGCTTCACAAGGGGGACATTCGGTTGAGTAAAAATCGACAACGACTTTATCTCCTTGTAAGACTTCTTTTTTAAACGCTGCTGCATTGATTTCTTTTATTTTACCTGCCATTTTTTTCTCCTTTTATTATAGTATTTGTTAATAGCAACTATTATGTAAATTGAGTATTTATTTTATTTCTTCCTTAAAATAGTGTGCAATCCCCAGTTCTAAAAGTTCTGTAATCGGCCTGCAGTCAGGAGAAATGATGTTACCAGTTTTATTTTTGGCAACAGCAGCACAACCCCCTCCGCAAGCCAGTTGTACAGAACATTCTTTACATTCTGGTATTGAGGTAACATCTCTTTCTTCCCATTGATCAATAATATCATCTTTTCTGGTAATATCAGGGTAAAAGGTACCTAATTCTTCACCCAGTTTCCCAACAGTAGCTGTACAGGAATAGATATTTCCTGAATAATCAAAAGCCCATTCGGTTTTACAACCTGGACATGAATTAAATAGGGGATCTGGCATTTCTCCATTGTCAAATAGATATCTGGAAATTGAAAA
>JAKSBL010000477.1 GCA_022361115.1 Spirochaetota bacterium
ATCTCAACAGAATTACCTTTTTCTTCAATATTTTTTAGCTCCCCAATCCCTTTCAGATCAATGATGACTTCAGGAGACAGAACCTCATCTTTTAAGGCAATTACCAAATCACTTCCTCCAGCGAGGATTTTGGCTCTTTCTCCATATTTCCCTTTGAGTTCCAGGGCTTCTTTTAATGATGACGGCTTATAATAATCAAAATCATTCATAATCCATACCCCATTTTTTATGATTTTAAACATCAGTCTAATTACATTTTTTTGGAAATATTTTAGATCAATGTAACTAGTTACATTTCCATATTACACCTGTTTAGCCAAAAACGCAAGTACTTTTTTGAGAAAATAAAAAAAAGTAAAAAAATCAGCTCTTCTCATTCTCCTTGACATTCAAAGATACATGATTTATATTTGAGAGACTTTTTAAATGGAACCAGTTTCTTTATATTTTGTTCTTTTTGTATTTTTTAAAACTATGGATGGAAAAATGGAGGAGAAGGATCACGGAGACTCCGTGATCCTTCTCCTTCTTCTCTATTTTTTATAGAATAAAAACGACAATATTACCAAAGGAGATTTTATGTGGGATAAATTAAAAAAAGAAAATGTTTTTTTTTTTTTTTTTTTTTTTCAGGAAAAGTTTTTTCCTATTTTAAAAGAAAAACATGTAAAACTGGTAAGAGCAAATATTTTGATGCTGGTCAAAATGTTTAAAGAACTCTCAATCCCCATGATTGGAACGGATCATTACCGAAAAGGTTTAGGAGTGACGGATCAAAAAGTACTAGACATCTGGAATGGCCCGGAGATTAAAGATAAAATGACTTTTTCCTGTCTGGGTTGTGAAGATTTTCAAAAAGACTTAGCACCAATTGACCGAAAAATTGCTGTAGTAGCTGGTTTGGAGACTCATATTTGTGTATTGCAAACCACTCTGGATTTAATGCGCAAGGGCTATGAAGTAATTGTTTTAAGTGATGCCTGTCTTTCTTCTTCTACTTTAAAATGGCAAAATGGTCTGGAACTGCTGAAAGATGCCGGCGCTAAAATCCTGAATACAGAAACCCTGCTTTTCTATTTATTTCAGCAAGCAGGTTCTCCTGAGTTTAAATATTTTACCAAGCTGTTAAAAGAAACAGCTGATGCAATAAAATAGCTACTGTACCCAGCAGAGTGCACTGGCTGGTGCAGTAGATCCAAAAAATCAATGCTAAAGCAGGAGCATAAGAAGTCATTTCAGGATTAAACCAGGCAAAAAGAAAAACTCTTAACAGAACCTATCTATTTGGAGCACAATTTGACCAATTTGATAAAAAAATCCCAACCTCTTATAAAAGAGGGGGAAGGAATCAGAAACTTTCTCCAATACGGCAAAAAAGTGTTTATAAGTAAATATGATTTCCTTGAGTAAAATAAAACATTGTATTTTGCAATAAATTATCTATAATAATAAAATGAATATGAATCAACTCAGTAAAGAAGTCCAAATAATATTAGACAGTATCTCAGATGGCTTATTCACAGTAGATAAAAACTTTAAAATTACCTATTTTAATAAAGCAGCAGAAAAAATTACTGGTATTCCAAAACATGAAGCAATAGGCAAATCCTGTAATCAAGTTTTTAAAGCAAATATTTGTGAGAAAGAATGTGCTTTAAGAGAAACCATTCAAACAGGAAATCCTGTAATTGGGAAAACTATCTGGATTATGACATTAACAGGTGAAAAAATTCCAATTAGTATTAGTACTGCAATTTTGAAAAATGAGAAAAAACAATTTATTGGAGGAGTGGAAACTTTTCGGGATCTTTCACAAATTGAAAAACTAAAAAGTGAACTTCAAGGCAAATTTACCCTTTTTGATATTGTCAGCAAAAATAAAAAAATTATAGAAATATTTGATATCCTACCAGAGATTGCGGAAAGCAATAGTAATGTTTTAATTGAAGGACCAAATGGCTCTGGAAAAGAACTTTTTGCCAGAGCAATCCATAATCTTAGTCCCCGAAAAGAGGGGCCCTTTGTTGCTGTGAATCTCTCAGCTCTCCCTGATAATCTATTAGAATCTGAACTTTTTGGCTATAAAAAAGGGGCATTCACTGGTGCAGTTAAAGATAAGCTAGGAAGACTAGCAATAGCACAGGGAGGTACACTTTTTATTGATGAAATAGGAGAAATTTCACTTTCTTTTCAAGTAAAATTATTACGGATAATCCAGGAAAAAGAATTTGAACCTCTTGGTGCTGAGCAAAAAGAAAAAGCAGATGTCCGATTTATTTTTGCTAGTAATAAGAATTTATATAACTTAATTGATAAAGGAATATTTCGAGAAGACCTTTATTATCGAATCAATGTAATAAAAATATCTCTCCCGCCTTTAAAAGAACGAATGGAAGATATACCTTTTCTCGTTAATTATTTTATCACTCACTTTAATAAGATCAATAACAAAAATATTCAAGGTATTGATCATGAAGCTCTCAATATATTGATGCATTATTCATATCAGGGAAATATTAGAGAACTTCGTAATATTGTAGAGCACTGCTTTGTATTATGTAAAGAAGATTTAATACAATTAAAGCATTTCCCTTCTTATATTTTGGATAAAATGAAAATCAACTATTCTCCAGTTGATAAGACATTAAAATCAGCTGAAAAACAAATAATTATAGAATCATTAAAAAGAAATAAAAATCGCAAAGATATTACTGCTAGAGAATTAGGAATTGACAGCTCTACTCTCTGGAGAAAAATTAAGAAGTATAATATCAATAAATAAAACATAGCAAAATACGATTTAATTTTTTTTATTATTGCAAAATGCAATTCTAATAATTATACTGATATATAATTTTTAAGCATAAATCATAATTAAATCCTAAATAATATCATTCTTATCTTTTCTTCACCATTTTTTCATTATTTTTTACAAAATCATCTGATTTCTCTAGTTTATATCAACCTAACAATCAAAGCAGAATTGGCATACTATATGCTTTACATTTATATGAAGATTGCTATCCCTGTCAATGATAATAAGATATCGTCAGTTATGGATTTTAGTAACAGACTCTCTATATCTAAAGTTAATGGAAATGAATGGGAAATATTAAAGGGAGTCGATTTTTCCAATGAAAACCTAAAAATCAAATTACAGGTATTATTGGATAATAACATCGATTTGGTTATCTGTGGTGTCTTAAGTAATTATTTATCAGAAATGATTATAAAACAGAATATTAAAATTTTATCAGGTTTTTGTGGACCAATAGAGGAAGTAATCCAGGCGTATATAAATAATAAACTTTGCATAAAAAAATATATGCTTCCTGGGTGTAGAAAAAAAATAAATTAACATTATTGAGAGGAGGAATTTATGCCAAGAGGTAATGGAACAGGCCCTAATGGAATGGGTCCCAGAACAGGGAGGAACGCTGGATTTTGTGCTGGTTACTCTGTACCTGGGCATGCAAATCAAGTTTTTAATAGAGGTTTTAGGTCAAGAGGAAGAGGTTTTGGCAGATCAGGTGGTTTTGGGAATTTTAATCATAGAAATTTTTTCTATTCTCAATGGAATTATCCTGATTATCCTAATCAATACCAAATGACAAAGGATGAAGAGTTAGAACTCCTAAAAAATCAGGCAAATATTCTTAAAGAAAATATGGATAGTATTAATAAAAGAATGGATGAATTATCCCAGGCTGAGAAACAAAAATAAGGAGAGACCCTAAAAATGAAAAATCATAAAGGAGCTGACTTATGAAAGTAGTTATTTCAACAGATGGAGAGTATGTATCTGCTCACTTCGGAAGATGTCCTACATTTACAATTGTTAATTTTAATGAAAATCAAGTAGTTTATAAAGAGGTAATATCCAATCCTGGTCATCATCCTGGTTATCTCCCTGAGTATTTTCATCAAAAAGACGTAGAATGTATTATTAATGGTGGTATGGGAAGAAATGCCATAAACCTTTTTGATCAATATAATATTAAA
>JAKSBL010000148.1 GCA_022361115.1 Spirochaetota bacterium
CAAATTAAAGAAAAATGATCAAATGGACTGTTTTTACAATGTGTCGTGTCAGTCATAAGGCCATAGTTACATTGTTAAGACAATGTGGTCTTGGAGCTTCTTTCATTTAAAGTTAGACAAATGAATTAGAGAAGCAAAGTGTTAAAGTAATGCCAAAAGTATCTTTCATTTACCTATCCATCCTTTCAATCATTTTATTCAGTTGTTTACAAAAACAAAATTCTCTCCTAATTAATAATCCTCCAATTGAAAAAAGTGTTGAACTGTTAAATGATTTAGAAAAAGATCCCCAAAAATATCTCACGATTGGTCAAAGGAACTGTGATTTTCAATCCATTAAAGCAGCTCTGCCTATTGCAGAAAAAACGGGTAAAACTATTGTCATCATGGATGAAAAACATACAGAAAGTAGTATTGAGTGGAATGGTAAAGCAAACATCACAGGTTTAGGAGCCTATCATACTATGATTCAAGGCGGAGAAACGATAGAAGAAGCTACCGATAGAATTTTTTTCATTCAAAAAGAGGGAAAGGTAAAAATCTCCAATCTTACCATCTGTCATGGCTATGTTCGGCAAACCCCAAAACGTGGTGCAGGCATCATGAACTATGGACAGCTCGATTTAAACAATTGTATTATCCGGAATAACACGGCAGTATATGGAGTAGGAATCTGGAGCTCAGGCACCTTAACTATTAATAACAGCATTATTTGTGATAATATTTGCTATGCACCTACTATGGCAGAATCAATGAGTGGATTAGGTTGTACTGGAAGTGGGGCTGGACTAAAAATTGAAAAACCAGGAATTTTATTGATGACCAATACAACCATTGCTCGAAATAAAGTGATAAGAGCAAAAGGCGGAGGCCTCTTTATTTCCTGTGAATCTAGTGCCAGGCTCATCAACTGCACTATTACAGAAAACATCTGCAAAAATGGAGGAGGAGGAATACATATAAGGGGAGACCTGGAACTCATTCACTGTACCATAATATCAAACCAGGCGAAAGAAGGGGGAGGAATTCATAACAAGGGGCGTTTAAAAATCACTGCCACCCTTTTAACCGATAATACTCCAAATGACTACAAAAAAGGGACTGGTGGATCTGGTTATTATGGAACTGGTGAAGTAACCACTAATCAATATAATTTTGTAGCTGACCAAAGTCTACCTGATACTCAAACTGGAAAACCAAAAATTAAAAAAATTGCACACCCAAAATTTCAATTCACTCTCATCCAGCCAAGATACAATAGCCCCCTAATTGACATCATCCCATCAGATAAAAATCAAATCAAACAAGATCAATTCTATCAATCCCGAACAAAAAGAAACAAAAAAAATCCCGGAACAGCCGATATCGGAGCAGTAGAAGCCAAATAATCAAAGAAGAAGTATTAAATAAACTTCGATAATTAATTTTGGGTATTTTTTTGGACACTTTCGAAGCATTCAGTTTGATAGGAAAAAATGGATCAAATCCTTTCCAATTGGGGATCACTCTAAGACGGCACGAATTCTCCGTACACCAGCACTGGAAGACTGCTCTTTTGTTATTTTAAAATAACCTAATTCCCCTATGTTTTCCACATGAGGACCACCACAAACTTCTCTGGAAAAATCACCAATAGAGTAAACTTTTACCTGTTGTTCATATTTACTGGTAAATAAAGCAATAGAACCTTTATTTTTTGCCTCTTCAATAGACATAACTTCCATAGATACATTCAGTTTACGTTGAATTTGTTCATTCACCAGGTCCTCTATTTTTTTCAAAGTTCCAGAATCAATCTTATCAGGATGAGTAAAATCAAAACGTAGTCGTTCAGGAGTAATATTGGATCCCTTCTGTTCTACATGATCTCCTAATACAGTTCGTAAAGCCTGATGTAAAAGGTGAGTTGCTGTATGAAGACGGGTAGTTTTTTCTGAATGATCGGCCAAACCACCTTTAAAGCTCTCTTTTTGAGCCTGTTTAGAAAGTTCTTTATGTTTATCAAAAGCTTTATTAAAGCCTTCTTCATCAATATTGAAACCTTTTTCTCCTGCAATTTCTTTGGTGAACTCAAAAGGAAATCCATATGTATCGTATAATTTAAATGCAACTCTACCGGATAAGATAGTTTGGTTATTTTCAGACAACTTTGTCATAATCTTTTCCAACTCAGTCATACCATGTTGAAGGGTACTTTCAAACTTTAATTCTTCATTTTCCAATTCTTGATAAATATGTTGTGCGTTTTGAACCAGTTCAGGATAAATCTCTCCCATCATATCAACAACAATTCTTGCAATAGTTGACATAAAAGGAGTCTTCATATTTAGCTGTTTACCATAGCGGACACAACGACGGATTAAACGGCGAAGTACATAACCGGCGCCTAAATTGGAAGGGACTATCCCCCGCTCATCACCAATAATAAATGTAGCAGTTCGTACATGATCCGCAATAATTCGAATAGCAATATCTGTTTTTTCATCTTCACTGTATTTAACATTCGCTAAATCTTCAATCACATCAATGATCTGGACAAAAGGTTCAGTCTCATAGACACTCTTTTTCCCCTGCATCATAGCTACGGTTCGTTCAATTCCCATACCTGTATCTACATTAGCAACTTTTAAAGGAGTATATTTTCCTGATTCTTCCTTATTATATTGCATAAATACATCGTTCCAGATTTCAAAATACTTCCCACAATTACACCCAGGGGCACATTCAGCAGAACAAGCTTCAATACCAGTATCAACAAACATCTCTGAGTCAGGGCCACAAGGACCAGTCAAACCTGCAGGCCCCCACCAATTATCTTTTTTTGGTAAGTAATGGATATGATCTTTAGAAATCCCCAATTCTTCCCAATAACCAGCAGATTCAGTATCCCGAGGAGCATCATCGTCCCCTTCAAAAACTGTAATGTGTAACTGATCAGGAGTAAATTTTAGGTATTCAGTCAAAAACTCATAAGACCAGATAATCGCATCTTTCTTAAAATAATCCCCTAATGACCAATTACCCAGCATTTCAAAAAAAGTCAGGTGTGTCGCATCTCCAACTTCATCAATATCTCCGGTTCGGATACATTTTTGCCAGTTCACCAAACGTTTGCCCTCAGGATGCACTTCACCCAATAGATATGGAACCAATGGATGCATACCAGCAGTGGTAAACAACACAGTTGGGTCATTTTCAGGAATTAAAGAAGCTGAAGGAATGTGTTGATGTCCTTTCTTTTTAAAAAAATCAATATACAAATATCGTAATTCTTTGAAATCCAAAGTAGTTCTCCTATTAATTGTGAAAATTTTGCTGCATTATACCCCATCGTTAAAAAAACTTCAACCAAATTCACAACATATTAAGGAAGAAGCAGGAATAACAATTAAAATATCAGAATAAATACAATATAAATAATTGGAATAAAAAAGACAAAGAATAATTTGCTGTTTTTATTTTTAGAGGAGTCCGTTCTTTATCACAGTACCGAGCCCTCAGCGGTGGAGCGTCAGTATCGTTTCTTAATCCCCTGAAGCCTAAAATCAAGAATGATTCCTTCTAAATAGCTCATAACTTTTTGAAAACTCTCAATATTGGAATGAGATTGAAATTCTTTAGTAAACCATTTATTGCCCTGACTAATAAGATGGTTTTCTATCAGCAATCGCTGTTCTGGTTCTGGAAGTTCATCTTTTTCCAGGATATCTTTTAATAAATCAGCTATATCATTTAATAAAAAAGCAGTTTCCTGCATAATGAAACGGTGCTCATAATCAATCTTTTTCTGATTTCCAATAGTATTTAAAGAATCCACATAATGACGGGTAATTGGCACAGAACCAGTATAATCAAACTGTGAGAGAAGTTTATTATAAATATCATTGAGCCTATCACCACTCTGAGTATGTTTTTTATCTTTAAAAATAATAATAATGGCTGGCCAGTAATTGTTGATAAGAGTTCGAACTGCTCCCATAAGATACTCTAGTTCTTCATCAGCATCCAGAGTCAACTTAATTCTAGGATACTTGAGAATCTTTTTTCTATTATCTTCAAAAACCTTATCTGCAAAAGTAGGTTGTTTTTCTTTTTTTTGTTTGTCTTCTTTTTGTTTCTCAATATAATTTAATTCCTCTTTTGAAATCAATTCTCCTACAACATCAATTTCTGCCATTAAAAAAATAGAGAGATCCATTTTATTTTTCAGCGCCTGGAGATACCGCTCTTCAAAGTTATCCAGTATAGTAGGTGGTTTATGATAAAAGCGGATCAAATGATTATATTTTACACGAATTTTTGCTAAAGCAGCATTGATTTCTGCTGAGGATAATCTTGCCATGATATAACTTCCTAGTTTAAACTTTTATTTATATATAGAGATTCATTCAAATACAAAACCTCTCTTTGGCTGGTCTTCCAATAATTTTTTTTGCTATGGTTATTTTTACAAACACCTCTATATTATTAAATCTCGGAAAATTACTCAATCTGTTTAGGTTTTTCCTGAAAGAGTCAATTTTTCTCAAAATACTTTTTATTTATCAATTTTTCTTCCTGGTTTGCCGATAAATGATAAAGAAAATATCATTAATTTAAAAGGATATAGGTATTGTTGACAAGTGAATATTTTTATGATAACCTGAATTCGCCATATAAAAAAAGTTAATTTGTCAATTATCAATATCCAACAGGAAATATATGAATAAGACTAGCAAAGTTAAAAAATTTGAGAAAAATTTTGTTGCTACTATATATAATATCACTTCTATTGTAAAAAACTTTTTTATTTCATTTTTTCGATTCTTTGTAGATGCAGGAAAGCAAAGACTCACAATTATGCTGATCCCTCATTCTGAAAAAAAAGTTTTTAACTTTCGGATCAATATTTTTCTATTATCAATTACTATGCTCATTACAATTGGATGTGGTATTTTTCTCTTCATTCTTTCTTATCAAAACAACCGGATAAAGGGAAATTTTGAAAAGGTCAGTGAGAGTAACCAGGAAATAGAAGCCAGGTCACGTGAATATAAAGATTTACTGGGAAATATCCTGGATGAGCACCACACATTTAATTCAAAATTAGAGTTGCTACTGTCAAAATTGAATTCACCTTCCATTAAAGCAATGCAGGAACTATATGGGGAAGGCAGCGGAGGTCCTCACAACCCTCTCGAATCTCCGTCAGTTTCAGTTTCTGAATTTGAAGAAAATGATTATAATAAAGAAGTAAAAGACCTTCTGCAGGATTATCGATATGCAGCCCAGGCCTTTAATGAAATAAATCGAATGACAAATAATTATAATAAAGTCATTAAAGATCTCCCTTTCGGAAACCCAGTTAAAGGAATCTTTATTATCACCTCACAATTTGGCTTCAGAATTCATCCAATTCACAAAGTATTAGACATGCATCAGGGAATTGACCTGGCTAACCGGCCAGGTACTCGTATTGTTGCTACTGCTCCTGGAATAGTGGAAAAAGTGGAATATAATCCAAATGGTTATGGTTGGTATGTTAAAATTTCACATAAATTAGGTTTTTCAACTTTATATGCTCATATGCAATCGCGGCCATTAGTAAATGCCGGAGATAAGGTAAGTAAAGGAGAAGTTATCGGCTATATGGGTAGTACTGGAGCCAGTACGTCATCTCATCTCCACTATGAAGTCAGATTAGGCAATAACCTGCTAGATCCCTGGTCCTTTATTTCAATATATTAAATCTTATTCAAGGCAATTTAACACATGTTTAATAAAACTCCCAGAACTGATTATTCTATCAATTCTTTAGTAGGCGAATCTACATCCTTTAATGGAGAATTTAAATCCCAAGGACCTTTACGGATTGATGGACATTTTATTGGCAAAATAGATTCAGGTGGTAAAGTTTATATTGGTAAAAAAGGCATAGCTGAGTGCATTATCATTGGTAAAAACATCGTTATTGGCGGAACAGTCAAAGGTGATGTATATGCCGGTGAAAATGTGGTTGCACTTAAAACTGCTGAAATTTTTGGAACCATTTACGCTACTTCTATAAAAATGGAAGACGGAGTCATCTTTGAAGGAGAATGTCGAATCTTATCAAAAGATGAAATGCAAGAGTTGATTCAATTAAAACGTAAAGATAGCCATTCCTATATCAATACTTCAATCAATACTGAATAATTTATATTAAATTATCTAAGATACTTGGTACACTTTTTCCTTCTCAAGAGATCTTTTTAGATTTTCTTGCAATATTTCATAAAAATGCTATTTTATATCTAAAAGTTTTTAAAAATATTACATATTCAGTTACAGTTTGATCAAAAAACCAGACTTCTATGTCATGTGATTTTTTTTTAAAACTTTGGCTGAGTATTCTGTTTTATAGTATAAAACAATACTGGTTGTATACATAAAAAAATAGTTTCTGGTGGTTAAATGAATAAAATAGATCCAAATTATCCTTTATTTCATCCTGATTTAGTCAAAAAAAAGAAGGATGTAAGAAAAGGAAGTGAACAATCAGGCAAAGCAACTAAAGCCAAACTATTTCAGGATTTATTAACTGAGGAAACCAACACCAGTGAACAACAGGCAATAGAGCAACTGGAAATAAGCAATGATGTTGAAGTTCAACTGGACCACCTCTTAACAGAAATTGGTAAACAGGGTAAACTATTAAAAAGAAATCTTAATTTACAAAACTTAAATAAATATAAAATGTTGATCCAACAATTTTTAAAGAAAATTATGGAATCAGCAACTCAATTAGAAAACAAAGTTCTCTGGAACAAATTTAAAAAGGAAAAAATAGCAAAAGTACATTACTTAATCCTCAATAAGGAACTTTTAGAATTAACCCAGTATTTTATGCAAACTCAGCTGAATGTACTGGCGATTGCAGCAAAAATCGACCGTATTGAAGGATTATTGATCGACTTAAAGACATAAATTATATAAATTAGGAGATTAAATGGATTCTATTAATAATGATATAGATTTAAAAGAATTAGAGCAGCTTGAAGACAGAGATATTCAGAAAAAGAAGAAGATAAAAAAAGAGCATGATTTAGCATCAGATGATCATCTTTATCGAGTTAAACTGCGCTATAATAATTACTCAAAAATTTATAAATCAAAAAATCCTGAAATTAAAATCAATGAATTGGTAATCGTACCAACTCCCTATGGTTTGGAACTAGCAAGAATTCAAGGCAAAACAACCAATATAGAAGAGGCAATGACTGAAGATGAACTTTTAGAAATTGCCA
>JAKSBL010000681.1 GCA_022361115.1 Spirochaetota bacterium
ATAATAAATAATAATGTCAATCACTTCATATTTTCTTTACTTTTCTAAAATATGAATTCAAGATACATAAACCGATTTCATTATGATTGGATTTTTTATCGAAAAGGTTTTTCTGAATTGTCAATCCTTATAATCTGAATGATAATAAGAAAACTAAATTAACTATTGCAATTTTTTTTGAAATTTTTTACAATAACCCCTATAGGGGTTATTGTAAAAAAAAGAATACATAATGTTTTAATGGTGTCAAATAACTTTAACCCCATATGGGGTTATAAGGAGGTTAAATAATATGAACAAACAAATGGGTAGCCAACTAACTATTCAGAAAGAAAATTTTTTTAACAAATATAAGAAATTTATATTCTCATCCGGTACAATCATTACATTTTTAAATGCTTTTTTATTGCTATTAGCTTTTATTGCTCAGATTGGCTGGCAGTCTCCCTATGCGAAATGGATTTACCTTGCTTCAGCAGTAATAGGCGGAGTCCCGATATTTAAACTGGCTGCCAGTAATATTGTGAAGCGATTTGATTTAACCGCTGGTGTCATGGTAAGTATCGCTATGATAGCAGCTATGATAGTAGGTGAATATAGTGCAGCCGCCCTGGTTGCTCTGATGATGCTGGTTGGAGAAATGCTGGAGGATTTCACAGTTGCCCGGGCTGATAATGCCCTCCATGAGCTGGAAAAACTGGTACCTGCCACTGCTACCGTACGAAAAAACGGCAATGATCTGGTTGTTCCTGTAGCTGAGTTAAAAAAGGATGACCGGGTAGTGATACGCCCTGGCGAGTTTATTCCTGCTGACGGGATAGTTGTATCTGGTAATGCAACTCTCAATCAGGCATCAATAACCGGTGAATCGATCCCGGTTGATAAAGGGAAAGGCTCTGAAATTTATGCTGGAACTCTTTGTACCAATGGAGCTTTGGAAGTCGCTGTAAAGGATATTGGGGAGGCGACTATGATTGGCAGGATGATTGAGCTGGTCAAGGAAGCCCGAAGCACTCAAGCACCAGTGCAAAGAATTGCTAACAAATATGCTCAATACCTGACTCCATTAGCTCTAACCATAGCTGTAATCACCTTTTTTATTACCAAAGATATTACCCGATCCATTACCGTTTTGATTGTGATCTGTCCCTGTTCTCTGGTTCTGGCTACTCCTACTGCAGTTTTTGCTGCTATTGGTCATGCTGCTCGCCGGGGGATTTTAGTGAAAAACGGGCCAGCCATGGAACAGGCAGGCAAAGTAGAAGTTATTGCTTTTGATAAAACCGGAACTCTAACCCTGGGTGAAGCAAAGTTAAATGACATTATTGTTTTTAGCAGTATGAGTCCTGATCAGCTATTAACTTTAGCTGCAGCAGCAGAAAGAAACAGTGAACACCCCCTGGCTAAGGCAATTGTTTCTGCTGCCTTACAACGGCAATTACAGCTTCCTCAAGCCAAAAACTTTGAATCCCTGCCAGGATTAGGAATACAAGCAGTTGTCAATGAGGATATTGTCACCATTGGTCAAAAAATGTTAATCCAGCAAGGGATAGGATTGGATAAAAATACCAGCGATAGGATAGATGAGTTATCAGATCAAGGGAATACTGTCATTCCGGTAGCAATAAATAACAAGATTGCTGGCCTGCTCATCATTTCAGACCAGGTACGCAGCCAGTCGGAAGACGCAGTCAAGGAATTAAAAAATCTTCATATATCCGAAGTTATATTAGTCAGCGGAGATAAAAAGGCAGTCGTCGAATCAGTAGGCCAGCAGTTAGGGGTAGATCGTGTTTATGGTGAGTTATTACCAGAGGATAAGTTAAATCTGATTAAAGACTACCAGAACAAAGGAAAAAGGGTTGCTTTTATTGGAGACGGGGTAAATGATGCTCCAGCACTGGTAAAAGCAGATGTAGGTATCGCAATGGGACAGATTGGGACGCATGTGGCTATGGAGTCGGCAGATATCGTGCTTTTAACTGATCACATCGAAAAACTTCCTTATCTGATTGCCCTTTCCAGAAAATCTTTGAAAATCATTAGAAATAATGTTATTTTTGCTATGGGCATGAATATACTTTCTGTTGTTTTAAGTATTTTTGGAGTGATTGGACCCATTATTGGTGCTATCCTGCATGAAACTTCAGCCCTGCCTGTTGTGGCTAATTCAGCCCGTTTAATCGGGAGAAGACCGAAACAGGATGATACTACCGAGATAAAGTAAGGTAAGGAATGAAAAGTGGAAGATCAAAAACAGAATCACAAACAAACGAAAGCAGTGATAAACCGGCTATCCCGCATCGAAGGGCATATACGGAGTATAAAAGCCATGGTTGAAGAAGGGCGAAACTGCACAGATGTCTTAACCCAGATTTCTGCAGTCCGCTCAGCTGTCAACAACGTAGGCCGGGTCATTTTGGAAGACCATCTCGAATCCTGTCTATTGTACGGCCATTCTAATATGGAAGACGATGAAATCATTGCCGAAATTAGAGAGGCAATTGATCTTTTTCTTTGATAAATGAATATAAACCATATTACAAAACAAGTGAGCAATAATGTTTTATTTAAAAATCAGTTTATAATAAGAAGCTTTTGCAAAAATGCTAAACAGTGAGGTTCTTGCATCTCTATTAGCAAAAAAGCTCACTTTTACCCAGGTTTGTTGCATTTTTTGCAAGAACCGCATAAGGATTATTAATAATATGTATTATCAAGGTCTGGTTATTGGTTTAGCAACTTTTCTCATTATCGGTGTTTTTCATCCTATTGTAATTAAAGGAGAATATCATTTTGGGACAAAGATTTGGCCTTTATTTTTTATTTTTGGTATTCTTTGTTGTGTGTTATCCTTAGTGATTTCCAATATTATTGCCAGTTCTATTCTGGGAGTTACGGGGTTTTCCTGTTTTTGGAGTATTTTAGAATTATTTCATCAGAAAGAAAGGGTAAAAAAAGGCTGGTTCCCTAAAAAACCAAAATAAAATTTTGAATTAAAAATACTCTCACATTTAATTAAAAAGGAATGAAAAGAAAGGAGGTATAAATAATTAATTCTGAGTATTTTATTAAAACTATTCAAGAAATCATTAATCAAAAATGTTATGGTCTGACTCTGGAAAGCAGGCTGCAATAAAAGAAATACCACTATTAATGTAATGTTTTTTGCACAAAATGTATGATTTACAAATAAAAAAATTATTAATCTGTTCATTAATGTAATGTAATTCCCCTTCTCAGTTAATATAATTTCCTTAACTTGGTTAGTTAAAACCAGGTATGATTTTTTATGGAGGAGTTTATGAAAAAATTTTTTCAACTTGAACAAAACAATACTGATGTCAAAACAGAAGTATTGGCGGGGATTACGACATTCTTAACAATGGCCTACATACTAATCCTTAACCCAATAATATTATCAAAAGCTGGAATGGATGCAGGTGCTTTATTTACAGCAACTGCCCTGTCATCATTAATAGCCTGTTTGGCCATGGCTTTTATTGCCAATTTGCCTTTTGCCCTGGCACCGGCGATGGGATTAAATGGTTTTTTTGCTTTTACCGTAGTATTAACCATGGGGTATTCCTGGCAGTTTGCCTTAACTGCTGTCTTTATAGAAGGAATTATTTTTTTACTTTTAACTTTTTTTAATATAAGAGAAGCTATTATCAATTGTATTCCAATGAACTTAAAAAGAGCAATTACAGTTGGTATTGGTTTATTTATTGCTTTTTTTGGATTCAGAAGTGCTGGTTTAGTTGTTGATGATCCTGCAACTCTTGTTCAATTTGGTAATGTTGGTAGTCCAGAGGCTATCGTTGCTATCGTGGGTTTGATCATCTGTGGTGTCCTGCATCATTTAAAAATTAAAGGGGCAATGTTAATTGGTATTTTAGCTGGTACCATGTTAGGGATTCCTCTAGGCGTTACCAATTTAGAAAATTTTAAAATAATATCTATGCCCGCTTCTATTGAGCCGATTTTTTTTAAATTTGAGTTTGACAAGATCCTCTCTCTGGATATGATTTTTGTCTTATTTGCTTTCCTTTTTGTTGACTTATTTGATACAGTTGGAACTCTGGTTGGTGTATCTATTAAAGCTGGAATGGTAGACGAAAATGGTAAACTGCCAAAAGCAAAACAAGCTCTATTTGCAGATGCTATTGGAACAACAGTGGGAGCTATTCTGGGAACCAGTACTGTAACCACCTATGCAGAGAGTACTTCAGGGGTTGAAGAAGGGGGCCGAACAGGTCTTACTGCTTTAACTGTTGGTTTATTATTTGCTTTTGCCCTGTTTTTTTCACCAATCTTCCTGATGGTGCCAGGGGCAGCTACAGCGCCGGTTTTAATCATGGTTGGTTTATTTATGATGTCACCTATAAAAGAGATTGATTTTTCAGACTGTACTGAAGGTCTTCCGGTTTTTATGACATTTGCTACTATGGCTTTTGCTTTTAGTATTGCCGATGGTATTGCTGTTGGTATTATTACCTATGCTGTTATGAAATTATTAACCAATAGAGCAAAAGAGGTTCCAGTATTGTCATATGTCATTGCCGCTATCTTTATACTTAAATATATTGTTGATATTATTATGATGTAAAGAATCAAGTATTCATTTAAAATTTTTTTTGTAGATTGGTTTTTTAAATACTTTTAAGAGAAACCAATCCAGACAGATTATCCGCTTTCCCACCTGCTTAGATTCCCGTTATGGCGGGAATCTTTTTATTGCATTTTACTTCTCTGGTTGTACAAACTAAAATTTCTATGATATACTAATCTGAAATTTGTACTAATAATTTGAGAATCCTTTTATATTTGCTCTAATATAATATATTCCTTTTGTTTAAATGTGTTTACTAAAGGATAATAGTCTATAAACAAAAATCAGAAGGATTTACTTAAAATTATTTAAAATTTTGCTAGCTAATTGATAGTCAAGTGGCTGGCAAAATTCTCCTGGCGTAAAAGGATGATTAAAACTTCAAATACAATTAGATTATTATTTATCATTCCCTTTGTATTTATCATTTATATATTACTCGCAAAAAATGACGAGTATATTATCTACCCTAATTATACTGAGTATTATCTTGCTAAAAATTTCGACACAGAGTATAATACAAATATCAATATCATTTCCTTAGAAGAAAAAAACAAACAGATTTTTCTAAAAAAAATGTTAAGGCAAGAAAAACAAATCCGCTATACTAGTTTAAGCTTTAACTATATTGATAATAATGGCATTGATATTAGTAAATTCAAAAATCTTAATATAGAAGTAAGAAGCCCTGATACAGAAGAAATAGAAGTTCGTTTGTGTTTTCATATTGAAGGGATTTCTGATAAAGAGAAATATGAATCCTACATTATAAAAAGCCAGACTGTAAAAATAAATAACCAGTTTAATCGTTACTCATTAAATCTTGCTCAATTTAATATCCCTGAGTGGTATTATTATATGTTGGCTGAAAAAAAACAAACCATGATAGTATTTGAAGAACCAAGTATACTGAACAATATTATTGTCTACCCAAGTATTAATCATCCTGCAGGAAATGAAGCACACATTGAAATAAATGAAATCAGCCTGACAAGGTATTCTCCTTCATTTTTTACGAATTGCTATTTTTTGTTAACCCTTTATTACATTGTTCTCATCGTTTTTTTGCTTTTTAATAAACCCTTGCAATTGAACATCAAAAAATTTTTTTTATTTCAGAAACATAGTACTATTTCAAAAGCTAAAAATCCGGATTTGTATAGGCTTATTCATTTCATTCAGGATAACTTCAATGATAGCAATTTATCAATCCGTGAGGTAGCGGATAAAACAGGAATTTCCTCTCGGGATATTTCTTTTATGATTAAAAATCATTTGGGTTACAGTTTTAAACAGTATCTTAACTTGCTGAGAATAGAGGAAGCCAAACATTTGATCGAGACAACCGATAGACAAATTTCTGAAATTGCCTATTTTGTCGGATTTAATAATCCAATCCACTTTTACCGAATATTCAAAGAAATAGTTAACCTGTCCCCCAAAGAATATTTAATAAAAACCAGGAAATAACACTTAACAAAATGAAACTGAGTTATAAAATCATCTTAACGATACTATTTTTCCTCCCTTTTTTTTCCATTTTGATTGTGATATTAAAACAAAAAAATGAGGTGATTATTTTTCCTGGGAATCCTCAGTTTAAGATAACCTCAG
>JAKSBL010000625.1 GCA_022361115.1 Spirochaetota bacterium
AAATATCAAAAAAATCCTCAAAATAAAAGAAGAAGAAGATAAAACAACGCCGATACTAAATATAAATGGAAATATCTAAAAAAATAGTGTGTTTCCACTATTTTGGTATTATATTAATGATGGTTATTATGAAAGAATTTACCGGCCTGACTTATGGAATAGATTACATTACTAATAATGCATTCTTAAACAAAGGAAATCACAAAAAGAAAAGCAGAATCAAACTGCTTTTTGTCATCAAACTCATTATTTTACTTTTTTTATTGACTGGTTGTGAAAATGTTGTGGTGATGGAGGGGGAAGTTCTCAGTAGAGAAATTCGTCAGGATAATCAGAAAATAACAGAAATAACAACTAGTTCTGATGGTGTTTTAATACAGAAATTGACTGATCATTACCTAAAAATATTTCCCAATACAAATGCCAGAATAGTAGATAATAGTCAATTTGCCTTGAATAGTGGTATAATGGCAACATACCACCATCCTTTTAAGAAGTTAAACAAAATTGATGTTCAAATATATAATCAACCTATTTGGGGAGGCTGTCAATTTTATCGTATTGCTATTCCTTTAGGTATTGAGAAAATTAATGGTGATGTAAATATTAATTATTTTTTGGAAGAAGATAAATCTGAGGTTATTCATTCAGAATTTCATTTTTTGTTTAAGACAGATCAGTATCAATATTATGGTTTTTTTATTCCTTATCATGTTTACTGGAAAATTACCGAACTTCAAACCAATATTACTTTATATTCTGGAGAAACCAAACTTGGTAAAGTGATGATTCAGGAAAATGTTCAAGCCAAAGAATTTGAAAAACAAAAAATAGTTTTTCGCCGAAAAAAATCAAAACAAATATTATCAGCCGACCGCACCAAATATGATGATGAAAGAAAAGCCCGGTACAAGATTTGGGATGAAAACAATGATCAGATCTACTTTTTTTCTGGTTTAACTCCTCCAATGGATGATTTAACTTATTTAACCAGTGATTTTGGTTTAATAAGAGAATGGGTCTTGACTACTGGTGTTTTAACTTCTCGTAATATCCATCTTGGAGTTGATTATGCAAATCCCCAGGGGACACCAGTTTTTGCTGTTACTGACGGCATTGTCAGGGCGACTCAGGAAAATGCTGAATATATTGGAAACACAGTCATTCTTGAGCATGGGTTAGGGTGGTTTACTGATTATTGTCATTTACATTCTATTGAGGTACAAGTCGGACAGATTGTTAAAAAGGGACAGACAATTGGAACAGTTGGAGCTACGGGTGCAGCTACCGGCCCGCATTTACACTGGGGGGCCCGGGTATATAGTATGCCGGTAGATCCTCGGTCTTTTTATGATTGTGAATTGATCTTTAATCCCTGATTTTTCATTTAAAAAAATGATTCATTATTTTTTTTTAAGCTATTTTTACTGATACTTTATTTCTAAAAATTCTAAAGCTAGAGTCATCCTGTTGATTAGAGAAATCCCAATTTGTTCCCCATAAATCAAAGAAGCAGAAAAGGTTTTAATCTCGTTATTGTTGATGATTAAGGTGATCGTATCGCCTTTTTTATCCATCACTAATTCGATTAATAATTCAAGATCTATATTTAGATCTACTTCCCATAATTCTTTTTGTTCATAATTTTGTTCATCATACAAACTGATCCAGTTCTGGCCAATCTCTAAGTATCTTTTTTTATATTCAGATTTACCAAAGACAAGATAAAAAGTACCTCCTGGATTTGTCAGTTTAACAGCTTTTAAAGTAATGATAAAATCCCTTTTTATATCCAGATCAATTTTTTTGAGGAAAAAAGTATCATCACCTATTTGGGACTTTCGCTCTAAATAGTATTTTTCATTGTAAAAATAAGCTTGTTTACCCCTATCATCAATTATGGGCCAATTTTGATCATTGTTTTTAAAATCATCTGTAATGATTACTGAGCTGATCGTTTTAGATTTTTTTCCGGGCTGGCTGATGAGATTGGCAAGTTCAATGGTTTTTTCAATAACTTCATCCTGAGTCTTGCAAGTAATGGTTTGTCCAAATTCAACATTTGCAGTTTCAGTATTAATCACTCGAGCATTGAGTACATAACTTGAACCAATTTTTGCCATGCTACTAACTAAAACCTTTTTTGCTTTGGCAAGTTTACCAATTTGTAGAACATCACTATCATCAAAATCATCTGTAGAAGCTAAATTCAGTTCTTCCATAATTTTATTTATTTGAGAACGTTCAATAACAGAAAAAGTATTGGTGTTAGCAATATTTGTTGTTAAAATTTCAGTTATAGCATTGGTTAAATTGCTGTCAATTGAACCTATGGGTTTCATATTTAAAATGACAATTTTACTTTTTGAAGAAATTGAAAAAAGGCATAATAAAAAAAAGAATAACCCCAATAGAAGAGCTTTTAATTTCATACAATACCTCAGAGCATTGATTATACAGGCTAATTCATTTTGATTGATAATTAATTTTATCATAGCATATTATTAACATGATATAATACTATTATTTTAATACAACAATTTATATAAATAAAGTAATCACAAAAAGAAAAAAAATTTGTTATACAATAGATACAGGAAAAAATAGGAAGGATAGAATATGATAAAGCAACAAGATTTGAAAATTGCTGGAGCTGAACAAGGAGAAGATTATAATAATGAAGTTATTATCTGGGGGATTCCTACATCCTTAGGGGCTGGAACCGGGAGATTAGGAGCTGAAAAAGGGCCAGATAAAATTCGTAACTCTTCTCATATCTGGAATACTGTCAGAACTTCTCAGGGCTATGATTTTGGCAATTTAAATAAGGTAACTGACTTGGGTAATGTAGATTTTTCAGCAAGCCGTTCACAAGATATAAATGAATATATTTTTGATCAGGTTCCTTGGTCAGACCATCAGCATTTATTAATAACTTTGGGAGGTGATCACTCAATTACTTATCCGGTAATTAAAGCAAAAGTAAGTAAAAATAGTGTAAAGCCAAATTTAATATATCTTGATGCTCACCCTGATGCTGTTAATCAGGTAAAAGGCAATTATTATTCTCATGCTTGTGTTTTAAGAAGGCTTATTGATGAAGACTTGATCGGCTCTGTACTCTTTATTGGTATGCGGATACCAGAAAAAGAGGAAATAGAGTATTTCGTAAATGGGTATACAATTGGAGAAATTCCAGATTATCAGG
>JAKSBL010000692.1 GCA_022361115.1 Spirochaetota bacterium
AAAAAAAAAAAAAAAAACACTCTCAATTGTATCAATTATTAAAAAAAATCTATCAACAGGACACTCTATCTCTCTTTCAATCTGTAACGAAATCTCTTTTTCGACCATATGGAAAAAAAATCGGCAGAAACTCCCCCTGTCCTTGTGGAAGCGGAAAAAAGTATAAAAAATGTTGTTTAAATAAAAAAAGATATGAGGCTTATTAATATTTTATTCTATGATATTTATTTTGGGTTGGTAATTGGTTTGTTCTTTTTGATATAAATATGCTTCCGGTAATTGCCAATCAAGGCCAGTTAATTGATTCAGTTTTTTCAGAACATAATAACAACAAACCAGACATAGCTCGCCTTGAGCCTGATTCATGATACAATGGGGATAGGAATGATAAACTCCCCAGCTCGTTCCCAAACCTCCAGCATAATAATTTAACAGCGGATCTTTCATCTCCTGCTTAATTTTTTCCCATAAAGGCTGATCAGGAACTGTGGTTAAATTTGGATAACGGCTTACCTCACTCTCAGTAGGTTTAAAAAGGGGTCTATTTCCATATTCATCACCAAGATCAAACAAAGCATGCATGATCTCATGCAGCAATATCCCTGCACCGGCCTGTTGAGATACAAAGACCACTGGATGATGCTGTTTGCCGATATTACCGCCTTTAGCCAAAAAAACGTCCTCTTTTAGTAAAAAAATGGTTAGTTCTGGGTTATTCAGTTTTTTTTCTATTAAATCCAGAACAAATTGGTAAGGATAGTCGATTTGCTGATAATGATTTACAGTTATCTGAAGCTCTTGGTCATAATAAAAATGAAATTTAAATTTAGTATAATATAAAGAAAGAGGAAAATAGTTCAAAATTTCACTACAAAGTGAGGGAATTTCTTTATTCAGTGATTCCTGTTCAGATGAAACAAAAATGATTGGGATTTCTCCAAAATTATATTGAGTAACAAAAAAAAATAAAATGAAAAACATAAAAAAGCTGTTCTTTTTAATCATGAAATTCACCAATCCTCTATCAGTCATTAATAAAATACTATCTTATTATCAAAAAGATGAAAAGGAAAAATTGATTCCTTTTGATTTGTAGGAGTTGCTCTTTTTTAAAAGTTTAAATATCATTTCCTGATTTAGACTTTACACTTAAAAAAGAAATCACTATAATATATAAAAAGCCTAAGGGAGTATTTATGGAAATGTATAAATGTCGCTGCTGTGTGCACTTTTACAACGAAGACAAATATTATAATGGAATCATTTGCAATCATCCCGATATCTCTCATGGGATAATGCCTAAAATTCTTGCTGACGATCAAGATTTTTATTATGTGCAAGACTGCCCAAAAGAAGAAAAAGGTAAAAAGTAATTCTTTAATGAATGAATCACAAGAGCTACTCTCATTAAAAAAGTTATCTTTTAGGCAATATAGTTTAGAATATATTGATGATGAACTAGTTTTAGTAAAAATTAAAAGTGATATCACATTAGATATCCCAATAAAAGTATTTAACATCATAAGAATGCTTTCCCTGGAGTTAGAGAAACCAATAAATTTAATTATTTGTTTAAATGAAGCCGGAAAACCCACCCTGGAAGCCCGAAAATATGCTATAAATCTATTAAAAAATAATGAGTTTATTGGATACATCAGCCTTTATGGTGCTCATCCAGTTGCTGAAGTTATCTCGAAATTTGTCATCCGTTTTATCAAACAAAAAAGAATTGCCTTTTTTAATAAACAATCTGAAGCTTTGAGCTGGATTTATAATCAGACTCATCATATAAAAAAAAGTTAATCTAATCTGGTAGTTTTATAGCATGAAAAATATTGAAGAAAGAATTAAAAAAATGGTAGATGTTGTTCTGGAAATGGCTCATGGGAATTTTCAAGCCCAGGCAGAGTATACAGGACAAAACGATCAGTTAGATTCTCTAGCCGTTGGTATCAATATGATGATTGAGGAAATTCAAAACGGCATGGAACAGATGGAAAAAGAGAAAAATTATTCCAAAAACTTATTACAATCTACCAATGATGCTGTATTCATTTTAAACAGACAACTGAAAATTGAGTTTGCTAATGATGTTGCCCAACGATTATTAGGATATAAAGAAAAAGAACTCCTGGATCAGTCATTTATTACTTTTTTAAAAAACAAATCCTTTTTTCATGAACATTCCTCAAATCAATTACAAAAAAGAAGTAAAACCAATGATCTTATCGAAATTTTATTATCCAGATATGGAAAAGAAATCCCAGCTATTTTAACTTTTAGTTTCCGTTTAATCGAAAATACCAAAATCAACCAAATTATTTGTGCTGCTCGCGATATCTCCCGATTAAAGGAAACAGAAAAAAGATTACAGATAACCAAAGATTCTTTTTTTAATATTGTAGAAAAAAATGCCAATGGTATTATTTTTGTCAATAACCAGCATATGGTACGTTATATTAATAAAAGTGCCCTTATTTATTTAAGAACTGAAAAAAAAGATATTTTAAACCAAAAATTTCCCTATCCGGTTGACAATAAATACCAGGAAATTGAAATCTGGTTATATGAAGAAATCAAAGGTATTGGAGAAATGACTGTTGTTGAATCAGATTGGAACAGAGAGAAAGGATATCTCATCACAATTCGTGATGTTACCGATCGGCGAATATCCATTATGGAGTTGAAAAATTCTCTAGATGAAAAGGACGCTCTTTTACACGAAATTCATCATCGTGTGAAAAACAATCTCCAAATGCTGCTCAGCTTAAATCGTCTCTCCAAAAGATATATCAAAGATGAAGAAGCCAGGATCATGCTCCAGGAAATGCAAAATCGAATCAAATCCATGGCAATTTCTCATGAACTTTTATATCAATCTAAAAATTTTTACGAACTGAGTGTGAGAAATTATATTGAAAAGCTCTTACAAGTTCAACTGCAAACTTTTTATCTCGATGAAGAGGAGATAAAAATCATTTATGATATTGATAATCTTTTTCTCGATATGGATATAATGATCACTATCGGTCTCATCGTCAATGAATTATCAACCAACTCTTTTAAATATGCCTTTCCCGATAATTTTACTGAAGAAAAATTATTTATCATATCTCTAAAAAGCAGCGACCGGCGAAATTTTATTATGATGATCAAGGACAATGGCATTGGAATACCAGAAAAAATTGATATTCATTCCAGCAATACTCTGGGTATGCGTTTGGTAAAATTATTAGTTGAAAACCAATTAGAAGGAGAATTAAAACTCCGCCGTAAAACAGGAACAGAATATATTATAGAATTTTACTGGAAACCAAAAATATTTAAACAAAAAAAATAAAAATAAGGTATACTGACAGGATGCAAAACAGAGGAGGAAAAGTGTGCCAAAAGCCAGAATCATGATTGTTGAAGATGATGCTATTATTGCAGAGGATTTAAAATGTTGCTTAGAAGAATTAGGATATGAAGTCACATCCATCCATTCCAAAGGTGAAGAAGCTGTCAGTAAAGTTAATACTGAAAATCCCGATCTCTTATTAATGGATATCTATTTAAAAGGTTTTTTTGATGGCATAGAAACCAGTACTGTAATAAAAAAACGTTTTAAAAATATACCCATTATTTATATTTCTGCTTTTTCTGACCAGAAACTACTGCAAAGGGCATCCAAAACTGAACCCATTATGTACATTGTAAAACCTTTTGAAGAGATTCAATTAAAAAAAGCCATAGAAAATGCCTTAAAGACCAAATAGAATGATTCTGTTAGTCAGAATCCTTCCTGATAATTTAAATACTCGTTACCTCGCTGATTTAAATAACTGTTTAATTGAGGAAGAGGCACTTTTTCCATATTAACAGTCAAGAGGAGCCCAGGAGTATTGAGGAAATTTTTGTCTAAAGCAATTTTATGAAATACAGCTCCTAGTTTTGCATATTGTTTCACCAGTACAGGTAGATCTTTGTGATCCTTTTCTATAGATTTAATCAGTATTGAGAGTTCACTAATGCTTAATGTGTTTTGATTTAAGTAAGAAACCACTTCCGGGATCAGTTTAGACTGCATTGGGTATTTTGCCTGCACTTTATTTGTAGGCGTGATCAACACCTGCTCCATTAACTCCAATGAAAGTTGAGAATAAGTCAAGCTCAATGAAACAGTACCATAAAGAGTTCTATAATAAGGGTGAGCTAATAAAAATTCCCCTATACCTCTCCATAATAAAAATAAACCATAAAAACTTCTCTGGTGTTTCTCAATGATAAAAGAACGACCCATTTCCAGAGCAGGAAAATTCTGATTGATAAACTCCTGAGAAAAATGAAAAATATTGGTCAGATACATGTTTTGGATAGAATCATTCTCCATCAACCGTTCTGACTCTCCAAACCGATAAGCCCCAATGATTTCCCTTTCTCTATTATCCCAAATAAAAAGCTGAGTATATGTTTTATCGTATTCATCAGTATCACAAGCTAAGCCGCTGCCCTCTTTTAGCTTACGAAAAGTTACTTCTCGAAGTCTACCAATTTCTTTTATCACATTAGGCAGCTGTTCATAATATCCATAATAAACAGAAAAAGTTTTGTAATCTAAAAGATGTTGCTTAGCAGGAAGCTGGGATAATTCATTGCTCAGTAGCTTTTTATCTATTGGAGCTATGATGGTTTGTTCTATCCTATCCTCTTTCTGATTTTGCTCATTTTTATCCAGTTGACTACTTAACAGATAGGTTCGCATCTTTAAATAACTGACTAACTGTTGAGCAGAATAATCTTTAAGCTGCTGTGGTTGTATAGCTTGTCCAATAACAATAGGGATAACTTTATTTTTTTGTTTTAACAACTCCCGGCCCAGTAAGAGAAGCCGGGTTCGATAATA
>JAKSBL010000531.1 GCA_022361115.1 Spirochaetota bacterium
TATATTAAAGATCAGTTTAACAGGAGTGTTAAACGAGATGATAAAATCTATACTGCTGCATTACATACTTCAATTGGTGGTTATAACAGAGTTAATCCTTCAACAAAAGCACCAGATATCTGGTACAGTAAAGATAAAGGATCATTTGATTTTTTAAATTATCAGAAATTGGATAAATGGGTTGAAGCATCTTCTAAAAAGCAACACACATTATATATTGATTTTAATGAATATCCACGAGACAATAATTATTCTGGAAATACTGACAAATTTTCCTGTTTTTATGAAGAGCTAGACAGATTAGAAAAATTATATGGTGACGACTTATGATTAGAAAAAAAATATTTATATACTTGATTTTTATATTTTCTTATATTCTGTCAGGATATTCAACCGAACTTGATAAGGTTATCTCTCAAATTGATGAATACAATCAAAATGTCAATTCTAGGCAAGATAAATATAACTTAAAAGAATACCTTTGTTTATTTGATTAAATGATTTATAATGCCTGACCTAACTCCTGGATTTTGTCTACATCATTGTTATTTGCAAGTCGACAATTTTAAAATCATCAATATTAACACTTGAAAAGGATTGCAATAAAAATTATTAATTTTATAATTTATCAATATATGGTAAAGTAAAGAACAATAAAATCGAACTGACTAATGCAGAGGAGATAGAGAATGAAATCAGTAGTTATAGTAATAGATAGTTTTGGAATTGGCCCTTTACCAGATGCAGCATCTTATGGGGATGAAGGAGCTAATACCATTTTACATATTTGTGAACAAGTGCAAGGAGCAAAGTGGGAGAACTTAAGAAAACTTGGTCTGGGAAATTGTGCTGAACTTTTAGGCTATAAACTCCCTGGCTGCGAAGCAGTGAATCAGCCTCAAGCCAGCTATGGTGTGATGGCTGGTAAGTCGCCAGGTAAAGATACTACAACTGGTCATTGGGAAATTGCTGGAATATTGCTATCCCAGGCTTTTTATACTTTTCCTCCGGCATACCCATCCTTTCCCAAGGACCTCATTGATGATTTTGAAAAACTAACCGGACGAAAAATGTTAGGGAATAAAGCAGCTTCAGGTACTGAAATCATTAAAGAACTTGGAGAAGAACACATGAGAACTGGGCAACCCATTGTCTATACCTCAGCTGATTCTGTATTGCAAATTGCTGCTCATGAGGAGATTATTCCTATTGAAGAGCAGTATAAAATGTGTGAAATATCAAGAAAGATTTGTGATAAATACAATGTAGCTAGGATCATTGCCCGACCTTTTGCAGGGAAACCTGGAAGCTTCATACGAACGAAAAGGCGAAAAGACTATAGTATTGATTTGCCGGCAAAAAGTATTCTGGATATTTTAAAGGAAAAAGGGATAGAAACTATTGGTGTTGGAAAGATTGGCAATATTTTCAATGAACAGGGATTAAAGCAGAATTTTCCTGATAAAGGTAATCCTGCCTGTCTGGATCGTCTTGATCAATTACTTGAAGAATCACTTGCAGACAAAGAGTTTATTTTTGTAAATTTAGTTGATACAGATATGAATTTTGGTCATCGGAGAAATGTCAAAGGCTATTATGATGCAGTTGAAGAGATAGATAAACGAATACCTGCTTTTATTGATAAACTGAATGATGGAGATTTATTGATTATTACAGCAGACCATGGTTGTGATCCATCTTATAAAGGCACCGATCATACTAGAGAGTATGTCCCATTATTAGTTTATCAAAAAGGGAAATCCGGATTAAATTTAGGAATCAGAGACACCTTTGCTGACATTGCCCAGA
>JAKSBL010000135.1 GCA_022361115.1 Spirochaetota bacterium
ATCTTATCAGCAGGAGAGTCAAAAACATAATGTAGAGCAACAGTTAGTTCTACAGATCCCAGATTGCTGGCTAAGTGTCCTCCATTTTGCTTCATTACCTCAATAATTTTAGTTCTAATTTCAGAACAGAGTAAAGGTAATTCATTTATTGGAATCTTTTTCAATTCTCCAATATTAAACTGGTCATGTAAATAGTGATATTCCTTCATTAGTTACTCTTTTAATTAGTTTCTCTACATTTTATGTTATGACATCTATTTATGAAAGTAATATGAAATTTAGCAATTATCTCTTTATCTATTAAGGAATTTTACACAAAATGTAAAATTTTTATGTTTTTTATATCATTTCATCTGGTTTTAAGCAATCATTTTCTTAAATATTTTCATTTTCAAAATTTTTTACAATTAATTGATTGGTTAAACTGGCGATTTCTTCATACTCCATATCCATAGGAAAAATAGGTTTTAAAAAATTAATCTTTATTTTTCCTGGTTTAGGAATCCTTTTACCAATAGACAGAGACCGGTAAGTCCCTTTAATCACTATGGGAACAACTGGAATATTGAGTTCTTTACTCAGTATAGCAAAAGTTTTTTTAAATTTTTTTATTTTACCATCTCTGGAACGAACTCCTTCAGGAAAAATCACTAAATTTCTACCTTTGTTTAACACTGCTGCCAGATGCTGCAAACTATTTTTAAGATTTTTATTAATATTTAATAATAATACATTACTATTTCGGGCAAATAACTGTTTTATGCGAGAACGAAAATTTTTATCCTTTGCAAAAAAATATGTTTTCTTTCTTAAGCGCCAGCGAAAGATAAGATTGAGTAGTAATCCATCTAATGCACTTTGGTGATTAGATACAAAAATCACTGATTGATCCTGAGGAATATTTTCAATTCCTTCGGTTTTAAGCTGAAAATAGAGTTTTGATAGGGGCTTAATAAAAGAATATAACATATTAATGAAAAAATGAAAGCGAGGCAATTTTAGATCAATTCTTTTTAGCAAAATTTCCCGCCAGTTAATCTTTTCCTGTCTATTATGAACTTTATTTTTCTGAACTAAATGAGCCAGGTCAATCACTTTTAAATTTCCAGCAATATCTTCATCTGATAAAACTACCCCAAAAGTTTTTTCAATTTTTTCCTGTAACTGTAATTTATCTAGAGAATCCAATCCTAAATCCAGTTCCAAATGATCATCTGCATAAACAACCTGTTCAGTCATTTTGGCAATAAACTTCTTAATGATTTTATATTCAGTAAAATCTGGTTCTTTTAGGTTACCTTTATTTCTTAATTTTTCGTCTCTTAAAAGATCAACCAATTCAAAACGTTTCAACTTCCCGATTCTAGTCCGGGGCAACTCACTTTCCATGATTTTAAAATCAAATATTTTTTTATAATTCGATGCTTTTAGATTATATTTATCAATCACTTCCCATTTTATGGTTTCTAACAGATTAACAATATTCCGTTCTTCTGCCAATTTTAAATCAGGATGGATCAAAGCAAAAAGGTGCCCGTTTCTTTCAATCATTCCAACTTCTTTTATTAAAGGAGAGGTTTTTAATAAACTTTCCTCAATTTCAACCGGATTGATATTTTTTCCATTAGGAAGAACAATAATATCTTTTAATTTACCTGTAATGGTAATATAACCATTTTTATCAATCTCTGCCTTATCTCCAGTATAAAGCCAACCATCCCTTAAAACAGCTTTAGTTTCTTCAGGACGATTATAATACCCCTGCATGATGTTTGGACCTTTTACTACCAACTCATCATCAACAATTTTCACCTCTACATTTGGAAACTTTTTTCCTACAGTTCCCACTTTAACAGAAGAAATCATATTGCAACTAATTAATGGAGAAGCCTCTGTCATTCCATAACCTTCTAAAACCCGAAGTCCCATAGCATTAAGATCAGCTGATATTTCTTTGGCAACCGGAGCACCACCGCAACTCATAAAATTGATATGTCCCCCAAAGGCTTCTTGTACCTTTTTAAATACCAATGAAGAAAAATGATAATTCTTTATTTTCTTAGCTAACTTTAAAAGTGTTTTAGCTACCTTACTTTTATTTACCTTTTGAATAATCCCCTTATGAAACATTTCGTATAGACGGGGAACTCCTATAATATTGGTTACTTTATATTTCTGTAAAGTGGAAAATATCGCATCAGAAGTCAATTCAGTCAGTATACACACAGATGCACCTGTGTATAGGGGCATTAACAAAGTGCCTTGTAAAGGAAAAATATGATGTAACGGCAATATAGTAATACTGACATCATCTTTCGAATAAAAACGATCTTTTTTACTAAGATACTTATCAGTGCTCACAATTTCAATATTTGATAATAAATTTTGATAAGAAAGCATCACACCTTTAGGTGTTCCTGTAGTTCCTGAAGTATAAATCATTAAAGCCGTTTTCTCTGAATCCTGCACCAGATATTCGGGTAGATTTGAACCATTATCCTCATTAGCCCAATTAATCTGCTCAAATTCAACTTGCTGGGGATGATGCTTACAGATTTTATAGGCTTCAGTTAATAACTCTTCTTTACTGGCCGAATGAAAAATCACAGCAGGCTGACAATCGTCAATAATAAAAGCAATTTCCTCAGCAGTTGCCATAGGATCAAAGGGAACATTGATTGCTCCACTCAGCCAATTTGCATAAAACGTATAAACCCACTCTGGACGGGTTTCAGAAAAAATGGCAATTCTTTGATTTTTTTGAAATGGATACTTTTTGGCCAGGTAAAAAATTTTTTGTAACAATGCCTGATAACTAATTTCTTCCTGATTATAAATTAAAGCAGTTTTATGATAATCTTTTAAAAACATATTAAATCCAGCTAAAAACAGATTTGTCCTGGAGCAATTAAAATTAATGGTATGGAAGTTTAAATTACATTTTAAATACTCTAATTTTAAATATATTATATTAACTCAATTTGGTCAATTTCAATTTATATTTTGGAATATTCATCATTTTTTTAGATTTTCTAATATTATATCTGAATACCAGGCCTGATTTTTTTAAATGAATTAACTTTAAAAGATAAGATTTAATATTTTGTTTACATACTGGAGCATTAATTCTCTTTTTTTAATTTCACTGAGTTGAAGCTCTTCTTTTTGATCAGTTGTTGAATCTGGATTTGTAATCACAGAGATAATATCATTATCAGCTATAATACTGGATTGATTTTCTAAAAGAGTTGTAATGGTTAATCTTTGATCCAAAATATCTCTGGCATATACTTGTTGATTGATGATATCATTGATGTGTATCCTGCCGTTTAAACGAACAGTACTGGTTTTATTATTGAGGGTAATGGTTTTTGATCCTTCAATGGTTAAAAGTGAATTATCAACATTAACAATTTGGGCATTGATAAAGTTACTGATCTTTATTTCATCTTTATCCTGGCTATTTTTGTTTTCCTCAACTTTACCCTGTGGCAAGAAATTCAGTACCGCAGAAAAGTCCCCGCCCTTCACATCCAGGGTATAGGTTTTTAAAGATTGAGTTGAGGATTTATACAAAATAGCAGTCTCTTCTTCGATGAGAATTTTAATCGTATCACCAGTTTTGTAATTTATATTTCTACTATAAATATCACCAGCTTTATTATCCCAGAGAGTTTCCGCAAAAAGAATAGAGATTGAATAAAGAAAAGTAAGAATAGTAATAGCAGTCCATTTTAAAGGTAATTTCAAATTTTCAATCCTGATTTTTTTTCAGAATAGTATCAACTATTTTTAAAATTATCGGATTATTTTATATAATACATAAGAATTGAATATAAAAAAGAGTAATTTATAGAATTCAATATTACTGGAACATTAAAAATCTTCATTCACCGGAATATCATCTATTGATGTTAATCCCATTTTTTTTAATTGCTTTGAAGAAAAAGAGATTACAAATAATTCACCGGGTAATCCCTGATTAATAATATAATGCTTCCATTCAACATATTGAACTAGTTGTGAATTATCATAGCTTTCACTAGCTTCAGGTAACCAGCTATTTAAATCTATCCAAACTAGTTCCCTGGTGATTCCCTCAAAATCACTTGGGTTACGAGGAGTAAAGGAAATACAAATTTTTTTCCTTCTTAACTTGATCACTTTCCCCTCACTTTTTTCTGCATGTAACTGAATTCTGTTTAAAATAGCTTCCAAATCAGTCTGATCAAACGGCACACCACGAACAGTAGTCACTAAAGGATTTTTTTTATCTACTTGAATTACAAATCCCATTTGCTTACCTGTAATTTTGTTTCCACCAGTATAGATGCCTATAGTGCCTTGATCTAACATTCGGTTACCTCGAAGGATTTCTACACGTATATTGCGTGGACGGGAAAAATAGAAATTCATTATCCGTTTTTCATACTTTGTTCCGTGTATACACCATTGCCTAACACGACACTGATAGTCATTAATCTCATTGTATTGTTCAAATAATTTAATGACAATTTTATTGATGTCAAACATTTCAGACAATTCTGATTTGATTTTTTTAGGAAAAATGGATAGAGATATTAAA
>JAKSBL010000682.1 GCA_022361115.1 Spirochaetota bacterium
GATTTTTTAAATAAAAAAGTTAAATTATTTCAAGAAATTGCAGCAAAAAAAAGTATTAATATCCAGGCAAATATCACTAATGATCTTTATGTACAAGCTGATCCCCTTGCTATTGATCGCTTAATCAATAATCTGCTGGATAATTCTATCAAATACACACAACCAGCTGGATTAATCGAGCTCTCTCTTACTACAAAAGAGAATCAATTATCTTTGCTAATTAGAGATACCGGCATTGGAATTGCAGAACAAAACCTGGCACTGATCTTCCAGCCTTACTATCAGCTGGCACATAAAAAAACGACCCAAGGAATTGGTATGGGGTTGTTTATTACAAAGAGAATCATTGATTCCATTCCTGGGCAGATTAAAGTGACCAGCCAGGTTAATCAGGGAACTTGCTTTACCATAACCTTTACTCGATATTTACCAGAAAATAATAAATTTCCGAATGGTCAGATTCGGCAAACCGATTTAATTGCTCCTGTTGAAATAAATCCGCAAATTTCTTTAAAAGAAGAAGCTTTTGATCCTCAAAAATCCACCCTTTTATTAGTAGATGATAATAAAGAAATTTTATACTTACTACAATCAGGACTAAAAAATCATTTTAATATCCTTTATGCTTTTAATGGAAAAAATGCTCTGGAAAAACTCAAGCAAATACCCAAACCAGATGTTATTATTTCAGACATTATGATGGACCAGATGGATGGACATGAATTTTTTCTGGAATTCTTAAAAAATGATGAATTGAATTTTATCCCTTTTATTTTTCTCACAGCTAAAACAACGATTGAAGAAAAATTAAAATCCTTGTCCGAAGGGGCTGTAGACTATATTTGCAAACCTTTTTTAGTGGAAGAAATAATGGTTAAAATCGAAAGTTTACTGGAACATGAAAAAAGGCTAACCCGAGAAAATATAAGTAAAATGGAAAAAAAAATACATTCCCTTTTCCTGGATCTGAATGCCCAGCAAAACCAAAAAACCACAGAGCAAGTCAAGCTGAATAATCTTGTATTAGAGCATCAACTCTCTAATCGGGAAAAAGAAGTTTTGGAAAAGTTAACCCAGGGCTTACAGAATAAAGAAATTGCCTATGATTTAAACATATCAGTCAGAACCATTGATAATCATGTTCACAATATCTATCGTAAACTAAATGTACAAAACCGCATTGAACTGATTAATTTTATTAATAATTATTAAAGGCTTTTGTAAAAATACTAAAAAATGAGGGGCCTGCCTCGCCATTAGCAAAGAAACTCTCACTTTTTCCATAGCTCGTTGCATTTTTGCAAAAGACCCTCATTAAATGAGAAATGAAATAGAACATTGTCAATTCAAGATGAAAAATCATAAACATCAATGAAAAAAGAACTGGTGAATTATCTCACATCTGGATTTCATTTAAAAGCAAAGGGGGTGAGTTTATGGAAAGACTCAAATTTAATCAGGAATGACCTGATTAGCATAATAAAAATCATTACTCACACCCCAAAACATAATCTTCTTTAGTAATCCTTTACCTTACATAATTTAATCTGTTTTGATTTTGACTTCTCATAAGATTTATGTCAGCAATTCCAAGAGTAATCGGTGTAACATCTACTCTTACATTCACTACCGTATAAGTATAAGTACTTCCAATCTTGCCATACCAGCCAAAAGTCTCAGCATCCTGTTTAAATAATGTTTTAATCCCCACAGCAACCTGCTCAGAATACATTTCAAAGGAAACTCCTTCTGCTGTTGTCGCTTCACAATCCACCAACCCTTCACAAATCACATCCACCAAAGCATTAGCTGCAAAAATATCAGAGTGAAGTTGATTTGTCGCAAAGTATTCGTAACCTACTGTATCTAAATAGCGTTGGCTATTCTGAGTATAATTTGCTAATCCCGTTCCAGGTAAATCAATCATAACTAAACCGCTTCGAGATTGTTCTTCACCTAAAACTTTTATGGTTTTATCTGTCACTGAAATTGCTGTATTTTCATCTATACCAAATCCCAGGGGAACCTGCTGATGATAGCAGGCTGAAATCAATCGTCCAAAACGGCCTCGAGCAATAAAATGCTGATCTACAATACCAAAAGGGAAAAACCCCAATCCTTCTGCAATAAAGAGCCGAGGATCGGATTCCCCTCTATCCTCATAAATCATCTCTTCGGTTAATGCTCCTAAGCTGGTTCCGCCATTGATCATCATCCCACTCATGATTGCAGCACCAGCACTGGTACCACCGATGACTCCACCATCTTCTTTGATCTGACGGATGATTCGTAATACAGCACCATCATGCCCATCAGAATCAACTAATGCGTTAACAATTCTATCCTGCCAGCCGCCAATAAACCATACTGCTGTTGCTTGAAATGCCTCAAGGTCAGCTGCAGTAGTCGGATCAAATCCATTGTTTAACCAGGTTGATTCATCTACATCACCAGTAGCCGGATCATCCTTGACTGCAACCGGGACAATATAAATTCTTTCTGAAGATACACCATAATTGATAAAATCATTACGATAGGCCTCTGAATTCACAATAGGACTGCCGCTAGCTGTCGGAATAATTGCAATACGGGCTTGATCCACCCCTCCTGCTAAATTGATAAACTCTTGATAAATTGCTGCATTATCTGAGCTTAATGCACCACCAACAATCAGTAAACTTCCATTGACTGCTTTGTTGTGATTTAATGTCAAAGTATCACCAATCCCAAAATAATGCAGAGTGACATTTTCCACTTCAGTAAATGTCTTATCTGGAAACAGCTCAGCATCTACTCCTTCTTCCAATAATTTATCCATATTTCTAACACTACAGGAAATAAGGAATAAAATCATGAAACAGAACAACATAAACTTTTGTTTCATAAAAACACCTCCATTTTTTTAATAAAATTATCATGAGAGGCAGGAGGAAAACAATCCGTATTATTACTAAAAACAATGAGTAATATTACCTAATTGTATCCTTTGTCAGTGTTTTCCTGGTATTCTATTGACATCTAAAGTTAAATCACTAAAATTAATGTATGGATCGCCAAAACCAGTTTTTTTTTTTTTCTTTTGATTACTTTATTATCATCAACTTTCTTAAATACCCAAAACAAGGTAATATTAACCACTCATGACTGGCCACCCTATACTGCATCTGATAATGGTAAAGGAATTGTCACAGAAATAGTCATTGCCGTTTTTGAAAAAGCAGGTTTTGAGGTAGAAATTATTAAATTACCCTGGTTAAGAGGAGAAAGAAATGTAAATGAAGGTGAGATTTTTGCCATTTTTCCCTATATCAGCACAGATAACCGAAAAAAAACTTATGATTTCTCCGATCCTCTGATATCATCAAGTCAAAATTTTTTTTACCTAAGTAAACTAGGAAATATTACCTATCAAAGTTTCTCTGATCTAAGAAATTTTGCTATTGGAGGAGTTTTTGGCTTCGCTTACATTCCCTTAATTGAAAGGGAGGGAATTGAACTTGATTTAGCCCCAACCGATGAAGCAGCAATTGCTAAACTCTATCTGGGGAGAGTGGACTTATCCGCCCATGAAGAACTAGTTGCCTGGTATATCATAAATAAACTATATCCCGGAAAAATCCATCAATTTAAAACTATTGAAAAACCTATCTTAAAAGTTGATTACCGTTTAATGGTATCCAGAAATTACCCGAACTCAAAGCAAATCTTAAAAATTTTTAACCAAAGTCTAAAAAAGTTTATAAAAACCAATGCTTATAAATCCGTGTTAAAAAAATATAAATTGTACTGAAAATAATCTTGTCTTTTTTTTTAATCCATACAAAAAACAAACACAGAACTTATTCTTTATTATTGTTAAAGGATAAAATGGAGATCCCTTTCAAAAATATTTTACAAGGGGCGTACAGCCCCTTGTTGCTAGGTGCTTTATTAAAATCCATATTTCTTCAGCAACCGATCATAAATCCCTTTACTCTTCATAATTTTTAATTGCTCATTAAAATCTTTGATTAGCTGTTTATGTCGGGGATTTGATTTAGCTACAATGACATAAAGATCTTTTTTTGATAATTCTTTATCCAAAAAAATAAATTGATTTTTACTTTTCTTTAAAGCTGGATCATTATTAATAGTATATCTGGCAACGATTTCATCCTCTAAAGTAAGATCAATCCGGTCAGCTAATAATTTTTTTAAGTTAGATTCCAAAGCAGTGGCATCTATTTTATTAAGATAATCAGCCTTCATAAATGCTTCATCATAAACATAGTCCTGGATTACACCAATTTTGAAACCTTTTAAATCTTCTAAAGTGTGATAGGGTATATTTTTCTTTTTTACTGTAATAAATCGAATCACATTTGACATAAAAGGATCACTATACTCATAAATTTCTGCTCTGTCAGAAGCATACCAGACTGTTAAAACAACATCATAAGTACCTTTTTGAGCTCCATCCAAACAACGGCTCCAGGGGACAATCACCTCTTCTACTTCATATCCAGCTCTTACATAAGCCTCTTTTACCAGCACAAAAACAATCCCCAGGTCTTTTAAGTTACTCCCAGTAAAGGGTGCCCATTCACAATTTACAAGGCTAACCTTTTCTTTTGCCTGAACGAATGTTGTGAGTAACAACAAAACCAAAACAAACGTGAATATTTTCTTCATTAAAAACCTCCTTTTAATTTTTTCCTTATAAAATAATTATAATTTACAATAATTATAATTACTATAAATTATAATTGAAAAATTATAAAATTAAAACTTTATCGAAACGTTATTTCTAAAAAAATCCAATTAATATTGAATTTAAAATTAAAGAGAATGTATAATCTAATGTCTATTGACATCCATCATCAATTTCATTAAACTATCTGATGTTCAAATAAAAAACCTCTTAAAGATAATCTGCAGATTTTATTTATGATAAAAAAAATAATAAAAGCCATAGCCAGTATCTACTTAGGCATTGGAATAATCATTACCATTATTTGTTTCAGCATAATAGCCAGTTTGATAATCCAGAATCAAAAACCTGAGTTTTATTATTATCACTATTCTCATTTGGCAACTCAGCTGATTCTCAGATTGAATTTACATCAGTTTTTTACTTCTCCGCTTTTTTTAATTCTTGCGGTTGGCTTATTTATTAATCTGGTATCCTGTACTATCATCCGAATCATGAAACAAATCAGAAATACTCACATCAAACCTCATTTAGGGCCGGACATCATTCATCTGGGATTGCTAATCATTCTTATGGGCGGTTTGGTTAGTCTTTTTAGTCGTAACGAAGAATTCCAATATTTTTATGAAAAAGAAAAGGTCAAATTCTCAAAAAAGTATTATCTTGAAATTAATCAAATAGAGTTCAGTCAATATTCTGATGGAAGACCAAAAGAATATGTAACGAATGTAACAGTTTATAATATCCATAATCACCAGGTGATCAAACAGCATCGTATTGAAGTGAACAAACCCTTGAGAATGGGCAATATTTATGTTTATCAATATGATTTACAAATAGATCCAAACAAAAAAGTGCCTGGCACAAGTACTTCTCATCAAAGAGTACTGGTTACCGGCCTAAATTTTGTCCAGGATTCAGGAATCTACCTTTTATGGGTAGGAATAATGTTGATGATAGTAGGCCTCTGTTGGACATACTTTCAGAAATTTAAGGAAAAACAATTATGATTGCTACCATTGCTTACTTTTTATTTTTTATCCTCATCCTACTCGAGATCATTACATTCTTTAAAAAAATCCCCTTAATCATTATACAATCATTACTTCTACTGATATCCCTGTTGCTGATTGTAGAAATTATTAATCGTTCCATACAAATACAATTTACAGCTCTTACGAACACCTTTGAGGCTTTGGTTTTTTTTACTGCCTTTATTAATTTAACCCTGCTCTTGTTTTCTTTTTGGAAAAAAAATAACTTGGCCCATGCTATTCTTTTTATTGGAACATTAATAGCTTTTATTATGTTATCCATTGCTTCCTCGCCGCTGGTACCAGATACGGTTAAACCACCTATTCCGGCATTACAATCAGCCTGGTTAATTCTTCATGTTGCCCTGGCTTTTGTTGGCGAGTCTTTTTTTGCCTTTAGTTTTGCAGCCAGTATTTTTTATTTATTAACAAATGATCCGGATAAAAAACAAAATGCTGATAAATTAATAACTACAACAATTGGTATTGGCTACCCTATTTTCACCATTGGTGCCCTGATTTTTGGGGCAATCTGGGCACAATATGCCTGGGGAAGGTTCTGGAGCTGGGATCCAAAAGAAACTTTTGCATTAATAACCTGGCTGGTTTATACTATTTATCTACATCTAAGATTAATGACCAAAGTTTCTGTTAAAGTCACAGTCTGGGTAGCAATACTTGGTTTTCTTTTTACCTTATTTACCTTTTTTGGGGTAAATTATCTTTTACCTAGTTTACATAGCTATCGCTAGAAGGAGTCAAGTATGTCTTTAAATCCTGTTATTTCATTATTAGGCCGAAGGCTAAGACTGGCAATCATTGGAGGTGGACCTGGTTCTTTCATTGGTGCAATTCACCGAATCGCTGCCAGAATGGATGACCGGTACCAGTTAGTGGGTGCCTGCCTTTCATCAAAACCGGAAAAAGCAAAAAAAGCCGGCCGAGAGCTAGGCCTTCCAGCAGAACGCTCCTATGCTGATGGAATTGAGTTAATAGATAAAGAAGCAAAACAAAAAAATGGAGCAGAAGTCATTGCCATTATGACACCAAATGACAGCCACTATCTTTACTCAATAAAAGCTCTGGAATCAGGTATGGATGTGATTTGTGACAAACCTCTAACCAATAGCCTGGAAGAAGCAGAAAAAATATATCAAAAAGTAACTGAAACAGGATTGGTATTCTGTCTTACTCATAATTATACTGGCTATCCAATGGTTCGACAAGCAAAAGCCATGGTAGAGGATGATCAATTAGGGACAATTCGTTTAGTACAGGTAGAATATGTACAAGGTGGAAATGCAAGGGAAGACAAGATAGATCCGGAGAAAATACCATGGAGACAGGATCAAAGTAAAGGCGGAGCTTCTTTAGTCATGGGTGATATTGGTACGCATGCACATCATTTGATACGGTTTATAACCGGGATAGAAATCACAGCTGTTGCTGCTGAAGCTGGAACAATAGTACCAGAGAGAACATTTCAGGATTATGCCGGAGCTTTACTGCATTTTAATAATGGAGCCAGGGGTATATTCTGGGTAACTCAAGCAGCAGCAGGAGTTGAGAACGGTTTAAGGATACGGGTGAGTGGAACGAAAGGAACTCTGGAATGGATGCAGGAAACGCCTCAACAACTTTTATTTAAGCCAATTGACCACCCCTGTCAAATATATACCCCCAATGGCCCGGGAATCCTTGCTTTTGCTTCCAGAGCTAGCCGGATTGTAGCAGGCCATCCTGAGGGTTTTCCTGAAGCTTTTGCTAATATTTATTCAGATGCAGCTGAAGCAATTGCTGCTCGCCGTTGTGGAAAAAAAGCAGAATCCTTGGCAATGTTTTTCCCAAAAGCTATTGATGGTTTAATGGGAGTTCAATTTATCTCTAAAGTTCTGGAATCCAGTCAGGCCGGCAGTAAATGGATCAAAATTGAACCTTATTCAGGATAAACATA
>JAKSBL010000509.1 GCA_022361115.1 Spirochaetota bacterium
AGGCGAGATTTTAGCTGTAATTGCTCTGGGTTCCTTAAAAATACGATGAAAAAAGAACAAAATGCTGTTCCTTCTATTAATATTATTCTCTTAGCCTGTATTGTTTTGTTAATAGGAATCGGTTTTGGATTTTTGTATAGTGCCAGCCAGCCTTCCGGAATAAGATATTATAATAATCAATTTTATTTTATCTTTAAACAGGGAATTTACCTGATTATTGGTTTGATATTTTTTTTTATCGGATTATTCTTCAATCATAAAATCTACCAGCATTGGATTAAGTATATTGTTCTGGGAACGATTGTTTTGCTCGTGTTAACTTTAATTCCTGGAATTGGTAAAGAAGTAGGAGGAGCACGGCGTTGGATAGCTTTAGGAGGATTTAGGTTTCAGCCTTCTGAAATGGCAAAAATGACAGTTATCCTTTACCTCAGTTCCTTTTTTGCTAATAAAAAAGAACATATAGATGATTTTTACAAAGGAGTTTTGCCTGCTGTTGTTATCTCTTTTACCATAGCTTTTTTTATATTTTTGGAAAATGATTTCTCTACCACTTTTTTAATCATTGCTGTTTCTATGATTATGCTTTATTTAGCTGGTATCAGATTGTTTTCCTTTATTTTATTAGGAATGGTTGGAGCGGCTGGCTCATTATTAATGATTATCCTGGCGCCCTATCGTATTCAGAGAATGTTTGCTTTTATCAATCCCTGGAATGATCCATTAGGATCAGGCTGGCATTATATTCAGTCTATGAAGTGTTTTTCTTTAGGAGGCTGGTTTGGGCAGGGAATCGGTGAATCCATCCAAAAATATAATGCTCTACCAGAAGCGCATAACGATTATATTTTTGCAATTATTGCTGAAGAAGGGGGAGCATTTTTGGCCATAATATTGATCATTTTATATACTCTCTTTTCATTTATCGGTTATAATATAGCTAAAAGGACTGATGATAAGTTTTCTTTTTTACTTGCAGTAGGAATCACCACTACTATTTACATTCAGGCGATTATCAATATTGGGGTTGTATTAAGTATCTTACCTGCTACTGGAATTACACTACCCTTTGTCAGCGCTGGAGGAACCTCTTTATTGGTTTCTCTATTTATGATTGGGGTATTACTTAATATTTCGTCTCAAAATAAGCATAAAGAGTTGTGATAATGGGAAAAAAGATCCTGATTGGTGTTATTATATGTATCATACTTTCTAGTGGGATATTTTACTTTTTTATGAAAGATATGTTTCTGATTAAAAAAGTTGAAGTAAAAAAGGATTTTCTCCTTGATCAAAATAATTTTATTGATTATTTAGGGATCACTTCTGAACGATATATTTGGGAGTATAAAATAAAGGAACTGGAAGAAAAAATAGCTGTTATTCCATTTATCGATAAATATGAAGTCAGCAAAAAGTACCCCGCTAAATTGGTAATCAATTTAGAAATCCGTCAGCCGATTTTACGGATTCAAAAAGAAAATGGTGAGATTTTATTTGTGGATTCTAAAGGAGTCGTGTTTCAGAAAAGTAAAAACAATGGATTTTATCCTGTATTAATTTGTGACATAAATAATGACATAAAAAAAGGGTTCCGGTTAACAGGTAAATATAAAGAAATAATCAGCCTTTTTAGTAATTTGAAGAAAAAGGATGCAAAAATCTTTGAAAGTATCTCTCAGGTTGAGATAAGTAAAGAAAATCATGAAAATTATCATTATAAAGTTTATTTTCGCACCATTAATACTCCTTTGTATTTAAAAAACTCAATTAATGTCGAGAAATTAATAAAGGGAATTTCAAGTATTTTACTTTTAGAAGAATTTAATATAGAATTTAACAGTCTGTTTGATAATCAGATTGGGATTTTTTATCAATAGAAGAGGATAGATTAAGGATTATTTATACTGGGGTATTGAAGGTAAATAAATACTCAGATATATTATTCCTTTAATGATAAGGACTAATTTTTACATGAGAGATGATGATTTAATTGTTGGGATTGATATTGGTTCCAGCAAAATATTGACTGTTATTTCAGAAATTGATGAATTAGGAAATATATCCATAATTGGTGTCGGAAAAACATCATCGAATAATGGTGTCCGTGCTGGAGTTGTCGTAAATATCGAAGCAGTTGTTAATGCTTTAAGTGAAGCTGTTGAAAATGCTGAAATTCAAGCTGGACGCGAAATTGATATGGTAATCATTGGAATATCTGGTTTTAATATTGATTCTATTAACTCAAAAGGGGTAGTGGCCATTGCAGGAGCAGATAAAGAAATCAGAGAATCAGATATCAATCGGGTGATTGAAGCTGCTAAAGCGGTTGCCATACCTATGGATCGTGAGATTTTACATATTATTCCCCAGGGGTTTTCTGTAGATGGTCAGGAAAATATTCGTTATCCTATTGGGATGGTGGGGACCCGATTAGAATGCCAGATTCATATTTTAACAACAGCAATATCATCGATTCAAAATATGGTGAAATGCTTAAACCGCTCCGGTTTAGAAGCTTATGATATTGTGTTGCAAAATATTGCTGCTTCCAGAGCAGTTTTAAGCAATGATGAAAAAGAGCTGGGAGTGTTAATGATTGACATGGGAGCTCAAACCTCCAAGGTCAGCCTTTATCATCATCAAGCTCCATACTTTAACAATATCTATCAACTGGGGGGATATTTAATTACTAATGATTTATCAACAGGATTAAAAGTTTCTTTTCAGACAGCGGAAGAAATCAAGCTGGCTTATGGCGTGACTGATTTTAATTATGTTGATAACAGTGAAATTATCGAAATCCCTTCTGTAGGCGGTAGAGCTCCGCGCACTCTAGCTAGGGCTAATTTGATCCATATCATCCGGCCTCGTGTTGAAGAAATGTTTACTTTGATTCGAGAAGATATCAGAAGCAGAGGATTAAGTGAAAAAATTGGCGGAGGTATTGTTTTAACAGGTGGTGCATCGTTAATGCCTGGAATGGTTGAAGTTTGCCAGGAGGTTTTTAATTTGCAGACGAGAGTCGGATTTCCCCAACAATTTTCAGGCTTAGGTGATCAAATTCATTCTCCTGAATATGCTGCGGTTTCAGGCTTGATTTTATGGGGTAATGAGCGTTTTAATATCAATACAGATATTCACAAAAAACCAAAAAAACGGGATGAAAACAAAAAAAATATATTTAGTAGTGTAAAGAATTTCTTTGAAGATTTTTTTTAATAAACTACATTAACATAGTCAAGAAAAAAATATGGTATTTAAAACATACCAATAGATAAAATATCAATAAGGGGAGGGGAATATGCAAATTGATATTTATGAATCAAATTCGGCTTGTACCCGAATAATTGTAATTGGAATCGGAGGGGGTGGTTGTAATTCCATTAACCGAATGATTGATGCAGGGATCAAAGGGGTAGAGTTTATTGCAGTCAACACTGATAAGCAAGCCTTGTCTTCCTGCCGGGCAACAAAAAAAGTTGCCATAGGAGAAAAACTCACCGGCGGTAGAGGTGCAGGGGCCATACCTGAAATTGGTGAAAAAGCTGCCATTGAATCAGAAGATTTTTTAAAGGAAAATCTTAAAGGCGCAAATATGGTTTTTATCACTGCTGGTATGGGTGGCGGAACCGGTACAGGTGCAGCACCAATCATTGCCCGGTTAGCAAAAGAACTAGGTTGTTTAACTATTGGTGTCGTAACCAAACCTTTTGATTTTGAGAAAAATATTAAGGGTCGTATTGCTGACGATGGTATTCAAAAACTCAAGGAAAACATAGATACTTTAATTGTCATATCCAATCAAGCTTTATTAACCAGTGATGCTAATATTACTCTGAAAGAAGCCTGGCACAGAGCAGATGATGTTTTAAAACAAGGTGTACAGGGGATATCAGACCTTATTGTTAATCCTGGTGAAATAAATATTGACTTTGCCGATGTTCAGACTGTTATGAAAAATCGAGGCCAGGCATTGATGGGAGTCGGTGTCGGACGTGGTGAGAATGCAGCTATTGAAGCGGTTACCATGGCTATTGAAAATCCGCTTATGCCGGATCTGGTAGTTGACAATGCAAGAGCATTACTGGTAAATGTAGCTGGATCCTCTAAGATGCCATTAAAAAAATATAGTGAAGTTATGAATTTTATTGAAAATATCGCTGCAGACGATGCTCTGGTTATTCCTGGACAATCCTTTGATGATGCTTTAGAAGATTCTATAAAGGTGACAATTGTGGCCACAGGTTTTGATGAAATCCAGCAGAAGGAACCAATTGAAGCAACAGCTGATCAAGCTGAGCCAGAAGAGGACCTGTTAGCAGAAAATATGGAAAGTAATGTCTATTCTCAAGAAGAGTTTTTTAAATTACTTCATTCTACTACCCAAGGATCACAAACTCCTTTAGAAGTTCCAGCTTATATGAGAAATATCAATAAACGAAAACAGAATGAAGTGGATACAGAAGACGATTTTTTAAGTAAGAAAAATTAATTATTTTCATGCTATTGCCGGAATTGAAAGACTTAATTGCTCAATTTAAAGATTATCTGATATTTGAGAGAAAACTGTCTCCTAATAGTACAGATTCTTATCAGCTGGATGTTAAGCAGTTTTATCTATTTTTACAGCAACAAAATTCCTTTCAATCATTGGAAGCTTGTTTTGAACTGGAGACATTGGATCAGTATATTATCTGGCTTTATCACCAGAACTTAAAAGCCCGGTCAGTTTTAAGAAAGTTATCCTCCCTTTCTACTTTTATTAAATTCTTAAAAAATGAGGGGTTGATCAAGCATAATCATTCTTCCTTCATTGACCGGCCTAAAGCTGGTGAACGTCTGCCCCATTTTTTGGAAATCACTGAAATCGAAAGATTTATCAAGCATTTTGCATTAACTAAGCCAGAGGGTATCAGAGATCGAGCGCTCTTTGAGTTGTTATATAGTTGTGGATTACGTGTATCCGAGGCAACTTCATTAGATTTAAATGATTTATATTTGCAGGAATCATTAGTAAAAATACTAGGGAAGGGGAATAAAGAAAGGCTGGTTCCTGTTGGTGAGCGGGCAAAAAATGAACTTATTTTTTATTTAAAAAATGCTCGGCCATTATTACTAAAGAAACAACCATCGATTCAGGCGGTTTTTTTAAATTATCGAGGCCAAAGATTGACTCGCAAAGGGATCTGGAAAAACTTGAAAATAGCAGCTAATTTATGTGGAATTAAGAAAAAATTTACGATTCATACTCTTCGTCACAGTTTTGCTACCCACCTTTTGCAAAATGGAGCTGATATTCGTGGAGTACAAGTTTTGCTGGGGCATAAAAGTATCAACACAACTGAAATTTATACTCATTTAAATTTAGAACATATCAAAAAGACCTATCAAAAATTTCATAGTCATTCCTAAAGAATAGGAGTCAACATAAATATTACTTTTTTACATAATATTAACAATTTCCATTTGACAAAATTCTCTATTTCCAGTATACTTTTTCCATTACTACTAAAGTAGTACGCTTTGTTTATATGTAAACTACTGCAAATCTAAAAAAAATGACTATATTAAACAAAATAGCAAAAAAATCTTTTTAATGAAAAAAATTTGCTATGATATAAAAAGCAAGTTCCATCTAAAACAGAGTAATCAAAACTTATAAGTTATTTATGCATTTTAACGAAATTGTTAATCTGGTTGAAATTTGTCGTAAATAACTGTGAGTTTCGATGATATATAAAGTATTTATACGAAGGGAGTAGTAATTATGGAACATTATGGACTACTTGCATTAGTTCCACCACTTTTAGCAATCATTTTAGCGATTGTTACAAAAGATGTTATTGTATCTTTATTTGTGGGTATTTTATCTGGTACACTGATTGTGGCTGGAGGAAATCCATTTGGTGCTTTAACAGCTTTATCTGACTTAATAGCCGATACTCTAGCTGATGGCTGGAATATTCGAATCATGCTGTTTACAATTTTATTAGGATTGATTGTAGGTATGCTTGCCAAAACCGGTGCAGCCTATTCTTTGGGAGATTGGGCAAGTAAAAAAATCAAAACTAAAACGGGTGCATTACTTTTTACCTGGATTTTTGGTATTTTAATCTTTTTTGATGATTATTTTAACTCATTAACCATTGGTACTTGTATGCGGCCACTTTGTGATGCCAAAAAGATTTCCAGGGCAAAACTTGCCTACATTTTGGATTCAACCGCTGCTCCAGTAGCTATTATGGCTCCAGTTTCAACCTGGGTTGTTTATGTTATTGGTACTTATCAAGCACTTCCTGAGTTTCAAGCTTTAGGAGTTTCAGAATTATCATTTTTTGTCAGATCTATACCTTTTAATCTTTATGCTATTTTTGCTGTAGTCATGGTAGGTTTTATTACTTTTACTCATAAAGATTTTGGTTTAATGGCAAGATCTGAAGCAAGAGCAGATAAAGGTCTTGGACTCTGGGATGAAAAACGATATGGTGCTGTTGTTTCTCAAGTAGAATCAAGATCTGATAATTCAGATGCAAAACCATTCGACTTTATTATCCCTATTATTGCATTAATATCTATTGCTCTCTTTTTCTTTCCAATGACTTCCTGGTTATTGATGATTGGAACAAGTGAAGGACAAGTTGCTAATTTAGGTCAGGCAATGTCAGCAATGTCATTAGGAGAAGCTTTTAATAATACGGATTCTTCAATGGCTTTAATGTATGCTGCTATATTTGCTAATGTATTCACCTATATTTATTTTATTGCAAGAAGATTATTAAATCTTAAAAATGCTGGTGAAGCATTATTAGATGGTTTTAAAGCCATGACCCCTGCTGTAATGATTTTGACTTTAGCCTGGGGATTAGGAACTATTATTAAATCATCTCCAGAAGATGGCGGAGTTGGCCTGGCTAATTTTATTTCAGAAGTTGTTGTGAATGGTAACTTTCCTCTCTGGTTAGTTCCATTTATTGTTTACTTATTTTCCTGTATTATTTCTTTTTCCAGTGGAACCAGTTGGGGAACTATGGGTATTATGATACCGATTGCAGTACCTGTTGTGATTACTTTGGCAAAAAGCAGAGGTTTACCTATGGATGCAACAATCAATGCTGCTGCTTTAACAGTTGGAACTGTAATGGGTGGTGCTGTATTTGGTGATCACTGTTCACCTATTTCTGATACAACCGTACTTTCATCAACCGGTGCAGCTGTACCTCACTTAGAGCACGTTGCTACTCAGGTTCCTTATGCTTGTTTTGTAGCAAGTTGTGTATTAATTGGAACGATTGCAGCTAGTATAACCTGGAATGCCCTTGTTGGTTTATTGGTAACTGCAGTACTATTTATTACTGGTATTTTCTTATTATCTAAGTTTTTAAGTACAGATCATTATAAACTTGAAGATTGATAGATTTGATAATATCAAGACAAAAAAAGGAATTCTATCTCAATAGAATTCCTTTTTTTTATATTAAACAGTATGTTTTATTTATTTGTGATTTCTTCAATAAGATTGTAGATATCACCAACGGTTTTTAAGCTTTTCGCTTTTTCTTCTTCAATCTTTGTTTCAACAGATGTTTTAGCTTTAACAGCTTTTTCTAAAGCAACGATTAAATCAATACCGTCCAGAGAATCCAGTTCCAAATCATCAAAAAGATTAGCACTATCAGAAATTTCAGATTCTTCTTTTTCAAATTCTTCTATTAAAATGTTATTAACGAGCTCTTGTATCTCATTTTTTGTCATATGTCCTCCGCCGAATGTATTGGAAAGTATTACCCTACAATATAATAAAAACCGAAAAAAATCAATATTATTTTATAGTTTTTTCAGTAGTAATGAAGTGTTAATCCCTCCAAAAGCGAAATTATTGGATAATATAACCTCTAACGGTTTTTCCTGGATTTCTGTGATCGGGTTTATACCTTCACAGCGCGGATCAAGTTTCTCTAAATTTAAAGTCGGATAGATCTTTTGGTCTTCCAACATCATCAATGAATAAATTAATTCATGGGCTCCACAAGCTCCCAATGTGTGGCCGGTAAAACTTTTGGTAGCACTAATTGGTGGTTGTTGGGGAAAAACCTCAATAGTTGCCTGTGATTCGGCAACATCCCCTGTATCTGTAGCAGTAGCATGAGCATTGACATAATCTACAGAATCGTGGTTTAGTTGTGCATCTGCTAGAGCCGCTTTCATAGTGGCAACCATCCCCTCTTTTGATGGGGTAGACATATGGTTTCCATCACAAAGAGAAGAGAAACCAATAATTTCTCCATAAATTTTTGCACCCCGTTTTTTGGCTTGCTCATATTCTTCCAATACAACCATGCCGGCACCTTCACCAACAACCATACCATCTCGATCTTGATCAAAAGGGGCAGGAGTCAGGTGGGGTGTTTCATTATGTTTACTACTTGCTACATTGAGAATATCAAAAACTCCCACAGTTGTGTGGTGTAGTTCTTCTGCACCTCCGGCAATCATAACATCCTGCATGCCAAATTTAATTGCTTCGTAAGCCATACCAATAGATTGAGAGCTGGAAGTACAGGCACTGGCAGGAGAAAAAACTCTTCCAGTAATACCAAAATTAACCGCAATATTTGCTGCAGTAGTATGGCTCATGATTTTTAAAAAAGTCATTGAGGTAATTGCTTCAAAAGAATTATTTTTAAAAATCTCATAAAAAAAATCCTCATATGCTTGAGGGCTGCCGATTGTGGATGCAGCAGCAACTCCAAGACGACCTGATTGTAAGAGCTCCTGGGAAAGGTCAGCGTCAGCAATAGCATTTTTTGTACAAATAGTAGAGTATATGGAAACATTTCCCATAGAACGTCGAACTTTTCTGTCCAACTCTTTAACATTGATGTTTTTTGCAGTTCCAGCTACATGTGATTTCAGGCCTTTAAAATTACCCCATTGCTCTTTCATGGAAACCACGCCACTCTTTTTTTGATAAAAAGAGTCTTTAATTTCTTGAGGGTTATTGCCAATAGGGCTGATGATTCCTATACCAGTAATGACAACTCTACGCATCAAATCTCCTTTATTTTAAAGCCGTACAATTTTTAGTTTTTTATATAATTTTGTAATTTATGATGATTAAATTATTTAAATTTTCTCAAAATCAAGGCAGAGTTTGTTCCGCCAAAGCCAAATGAATTTGACATGATAGTGTTGATTTCCCTATCAACCTTTTGAGAAGCAATGTTGATCAGAGAGGTGTATTCATCACCTTGTTTAAAGTTGATGTTTGGTGCAATATAATGATTATTCATCATTAGTATTGAATAAATCACTTCACTTGCTCCTGCCATCCAACACTCGTGTCCAGTCATGGATTTTGTCGAACTGACAAAAGGAGTGGATCCAAAAATGGAATGAATTGCCTGAGCTTCCAAGCTATCCCCTCTGGGAGTGCTGGTAGCATGTGCATTGATATAATCGATTTCATTTGCCGGCAGGTTAGCCCGTTTTAAACATTTATTCATAACCAATTTAGCACCTTCACCATTAGGGGCAGACATTTCATCTCCATCTGCACTAAAAGAGTAGGCAGCCACTTCTCCTAAGATGGGAGCCTTTCTTTTTAAGGCTAAATCCAGTCTTTCTAAAATAACAACAGCTCCCCCGCCAGAAGGGACTAAACCGCTTCTGGATTGATCGAAAGGACGAGATGCAGAAGCTGGCGTATCATAATCAATTGCAAAAGCACCTAGTGCATCAAAACTTGCCATAGAGTGCCAGTTGATTTCCTGTGCTCCGCCAGCAATCACCCTTTCCTGTTGGCCGGTTTTTATTAATTCTGCAGCTTGACCAATTGCATGTGAGCTGGAAGCACAAGCAGCTGAAATTGACCAGTTAGCACCTTGTGTTTTTAAAATAGTACTAATATTCATAGTTACTGTCGAATTCATGATCTGGAAAATATAGCCTGATCCCAGGTTTTTAGTCACTTTTTCTTCCAATAATTGAATTCCCATGTTTACTGAAGGTTCAGTAACCGAGTCATGGCCAAATATGACACCGGTTTCTGGTGATTGTATTTCTGTCTCAGATAAACCTGCTGTTTTTAATGCCTGCTCAGTTGCTGCATAAGCCCAAATGGTTGATAAAGCCATAGTTTTACGACGTTTTCTGTCGAGATAGCTTTTAGGATTAAAATCTTTAATTTTTCCAGTTAAAGGGCTTCTAAAACCTAATTCAACCCGTTCAGGATCTATTTCATATCCAACCATTCCATTTTTTAATGAGTGATCCACAGAATCTAAGTCATTTCCTAAACAGGAAATAATTCCCATTCCTGTGATGACAACTCTTTGTTTATCACTTAATTGACTCATTTTATATCTCCATTTTGATGTATAACCTTAAAAAAAGATAAAATCAACAAATTATTTATTATAGCAAAGAAATTTACATTAATCATTAAAAATAGCTAATGATTAAAAAAATCAGTGATTTTATAATGGATAATTGTTCTAGAGGAATTTTCCAATTTGAGATGAAATATTAAAAATTTAAGTTAATAAACCACCATTAACAGCGATTACTTCTCCTACAATATAGGAGGCTTTATCACTGATCAAAAACTCAACAGCATTAGCCACATCTTCTCCACTGCCAATACGACGAATGGGAATCTGTTTTTTTAGTTCAGAAAATTGAGACTTTAAATCTTCAGTCATGTCTGTTTCAATAAAACCAGGCGCTACAACATTTACATTAATATTTCTACGGGCTAATTCTACAGCTAAACCTTTTGCTGCACCAATGATACCTGCCTTGGCACCACAGTAATTTGCCTGTCCAGGCATTCCGGTTTGTCCAGAGGTTGAACTGATGACCACAATTTTACCCTTCCTTTGTTCAAACATAGAACGGGATATTGGTTTTGTGATATAGTAAAAACTTTTTAAATTAATATCAATTACACTATCCCAATCATTTTCTGGCATTACTGGAAAAAGTGAATCCTTTCGAATACCAGCATTTAAAACTAATACATCTAGGGGGCCGTTTTTTGAGATTTCCTCTTCTATTATTGATTGTGTTTTTGCAAAATCAGAAATATCAAATTTTAAAAGATGACACTGAACGTCAGAATTTATCTCTTGATTGGTTTTTTTCTGATTTATCTCCTCTAATGTTTGCATTGCAGATTTTTCATCAGAACGGTAATTGATAATGACATCATAATCATTTTTTGCTAACATTAATGATATTGATTTACCAATACCACGACTACCACCGGTAACTAGAGCCCGTTTTCTGGACATATCTCACTCCTGGAACAATTTAACCATTTTTCTTATGTTTGGAAGCTCTTGCAAAAATCCCTTTGGTTAACCTCAAAATTATTTTTACAAGAGCTTCCCTGGATAAAATACTTTTCTAATGTACAATTTTTTTCAAGATTTATCAATATCTATCCAGCAATAATTTTAGGCAATCTGGTAAAAAATTTTGATTTATTATGTAAAAAGACTTGGTTATTTCATTTTTAATTGCAAAATTAATGAAAAAGATTAACTCACTTCCAAATTTTAGATCTTTTAAAAAGCTTGTTCATTTTTTTTAACTGGTTTAAAATATATAGTATAATTACTTAAGCTAGTAACAACGTATTATGAAAACAGGAAAATCAATGATGATCACAGCGAAGCTGCCCCGATATGCAACCTAATTGAGTACAAGGCTTAGCTAAAGATCACCAGGAGACACAAAGCACACTTTTTTGAGTTGATAAAACTTTTGACATTACCTACTTAATATTGCGGAAAAAATATGAGAGATTTTAGTTATCGAATATTTTTAAAGAAATTAGATAAAATGATTTATATTACTGGTCTTAATTATGTTCACCATAAAGTTATGTTTTTTATACAGAATAAAAAATCTCCGTTATTTCCTCAAAAGGATGTCGTCATCATGCAAGCTACTGGATTTAAAGATTGTAATCATATTAAAATATTTGAAGGCGATATTGTCGAAGTGCCCACTGAAAGAGAAAAGCACAGATATGTGGTCAGCTGGAAAGAGGATTATGCTGCATTTGGTTTTGAGTATGTTTTAATCGATACTTTTTCATTAAGCTGGCAGGAAGAAAGTTTACCACAACCTCAATTTTGGCGGGTGATTGGCAATATTCATGAAAACAAAGATATAAAAATTTAATTCTGTGCAGAAGAGGCTATATATTGATCTATTTTGGCAATCTTTTTATCCAGATCTGCCAGGCGTTTTTCTATAATCATTTGATAATCATAATCATATTGATCATTTTCTATTTCCCAGATTAAGTCTTCTATTTGTTCCCAGCCAATATGTACGTTTTTACTGGCAGCTAGAGAAGACCAGTTCAAAGTTTCCTGCCAGTAGTGGAGGGCCACTTCATAGCGGCTACGGGCTATTTCAAAACTTTTTTTAATCTCTTCCGCCCATTCCATGTTATAAAATACGATATCTCTTTTATCAAATTCCCACCCCCAGTCAACATATTCTTTAGTTAAAAGATAATGAATATGAAAACGGAGTAATATTTTGTATTTAACATACTCTTCCCAGGTCTGGGTAATGATGATAGCCTGACTGGGATGGATGTTGGGAAGTTTTAATGAATTTTCCAACCAGAAAATATTTCTTTTGTGATCAGTATGAGTTAAATGTAAGTTGGATTCATAGAGTTTATAGATCTGTTCAATAAAGATCATTTTAGTTGGCTTACAGAACATTGAACTCAAAGAGAAGCTTATGAGCAGCAGAATGATTAACTTTTTCATATATATAATTTCGGTATCTTCCTGTTTTATTTAAGTCATTCTTTGGTATCTTGCAATTTTTAAAATTTTTGTATAAATTATGTAACAAAATGTAAAAAAAATCTAAAGGGGGTTATAATACTATTAGTTGTGTTTTTTCAGTAAAATCAATGCGGGATAAAAATCATATTTCTTTCATAGTTACCGATAAATTTGATAGAAGGATGATTTTGCCTAACTCTTTAAAAAACCAGATCAACTAAAATAGTTTTATTTTTGGGACTATATTTATAATAGGAGAGGGGCTTTGTAAAAATATCCTTCATGGTAATAAGACATGACTAAAACTGGCAAACAGTCTTTACGGATGTAAACCCCTGGTTTGCATAATCTGAGCAACAACCATAGGTTAGTGACCAGATGAAGCGTAGCGGAAAGACCAGCCAAAGAGTAATTATTCATTTTGAAAGAGCCTGATGAAAAAATATTTGCTGTTAGTAATATTATTATTTTTTCCTCTTATCCTATTCAGTCAAACGGATTTTGAAAATAATTTTCTCAATGGTTTATTAAAATTTGAGAGTTTCTGGTCAGACTTATCAGGTGACTATGGAACTACTTTTTTTCCTTCTTTAAATGAGGGATATGGTGGGAGACAATCTGCTTTTGCCCAGGCCTTTACTGCTGTGGCCGATGATATTACAACAATTGAAGCCAATCCAGCAGGAACTGCTTCTCTGAAATATACAGAAGTATTTTTTAGTCATCATAAACTGATTGCAGATGTGAACTATAATACTGCTGCCTTTGCTATTCGCTTCAATAATCTGGCTTTTGCTTTAGGCACAAGAATACTGTACTTGCCTTTTACCCATTATGATAATTTTGGCGATGTCGTCAGCTCAGGTATGATCAGTTATACAGTTATTACTTTAAATGCAGCCTATAATTTTTTACCTTCCTATAAATTTTTTGGCTTTTCTGTTGGCGGAAATGTCAAATTATATATTTATCATGTCCCTGAAAAAATTGCTGCTGACCAAACCAAAGTAAATGTAGCATTTGATTTAGGGGTCCTCACGCGATTTAATTTTTTAAAAGCCTATCATTATGATGAAAAGAATTTTTCAGTAGGATTGGCTGTAAAAAACCTCGGTCCCTTTACAGATGGTGAACCTCCCCCTACCACGATCTCCCTTGGCTTGGCATACAAACCGATTTATCGATTGTTGTTTAGTTTAGATGGTAATATGCTGATCAATTATACAACTGATACATACAAAAACTGGTTTATCAGTACTGGTTTTGAAGTTTATTATACAAAATTTACCTCTTTAATTATGGGGGTTAAAATCAGTTCCAGTCCTGCTTTATCTGTTGGGCTTCATTTTAATTTTGATAGTTTTACTATTACAGCTAATTATAATTGGGGACTAGACGATTATTCCAAGTTCAATGTTTCCGCTTCCTTAAAGCTGGGAGATTTTGGGCGGCAGCGACGAAAAGAAGAACTCAGAAAAAAACTAGCTAATGCTCAAAGATTAATCAGTTTAAATCAATATGAAGCTGCAAAAGTACTTCTGGAAGAGATTTTAAAAGTCCAGCCCCGCCATGAAATAGCCAGGGGAAATTTGAAATATGTGAATAATTTTATTATTTTAATGCAAGAATATGATGCCATTATTGACAATGAAAATGTTTTAGAATAAATAATTCCATCCTCCTCTATTCAAATCAAAAATAATATGATATTGTTTACTCTCATGTTAAGAAAGATCATTCATGTTAGTATAGATTCCCTTTTTGCATCGGTAGAGCAAAATAATAATCCTCAATGGCAAGATAAACCCCTGGTGGTCACAATGCCTTCTTTAGACCAGGGAGTCGTAAACTCTGCTTCTTTTGAAGCAGGAAAACTGGGTATTCAACCAGGAATGACGACACAAAGGGCTTTAAAATTATGTCCTGAACTGGTCATTGTCCAACCGCAAATGTCTGTTTATCAAATGGTAACCAAAAAGTGTTTAAAAATATTATCAGATTTCAGCGAATTAATCGAACCCCTTGCTCTGGATGAGTATTTTATCGATGTGACGGATAATAAAAAAACTATTGAGTCTCCTCTTGATATTGCCAAATTAATCAAGCAGAAGATTTTTTCTGACCTGCAAATTACCATTTCTATTGGTATTTCATTTAATAAACTATTAGCCAGGTTTGCTTCTGATCTGGAAAAGCCGGATGGATTACATATGATCCGCAAAGATGAAGTGGATAATTGTTTAAAGAATACTTTGGTTGATAAAATATATGGCATCAGTAAGATAAATTTGAAGAAGCTGAGACAATTAAACATCTCTACCTGTTTTGAGTTACAAAAGTTTTCCATTGTTGAAATGATTAATCACTTTGGGACTTACGGAGAACAACTTTATTATTTTTGCAGAGGTATAGATTTGAGCCCAGTCTCTAAAGAACACTTAACAAAAATCATTACTTCAGAAAAAATAATCCCTATTATTACGAATAATTTAAAGATTATCAAAGATTTACTTTATACTGAAGTGCAAAATACAGTAGAGCATTTAACAGCTAATCATTTTCTCACTAAAACGATTACCATAAAATTACGATATAGTGATATGCAAATGATACAACGGAGTAAAACACTAAAAGATTATACTGATGAATTCCACCTGATCTTTGCCACTTGTTTAAAACTACTGGAAAAAACAGAAATTAAAGAGAAAAAAATCAAACTGATTGGTGTGAGTTTATCTAATTTTCAAAAAGAAAGTGAACAATTAGAATTGGACTTTGGTTAAAATCCTAACTTAGAGAGTCATTTCCTGATTGATCAAACTTCGGATTTTTGAAATAACCATGTTAATGCCAATTCTGTTTTTTCCGCCCCTGGGGATAATAATATCAGCATATCGTTTGCTGGGTTCAATAAATTCTTCATACATGGGTTTTACCGTATTTAAATATTGTTCTTTTATACTTTCAAAAGCTCTTCCCCGTTCAGTAATATCCCTGCTGATTCTTCTTAATAGGCGGACATCGCTATCTGTATCAACAAATATCTTAATATCAAAAAGTTTCCTGATTTCTGGAATAGCAAAGATGAGAATGCCGTCTACAACTATGATGCTCGTGGGTTGAATTTCAATGGACTCGGGTTTACGGGTGTGCCTGGTAAAATCATAAATAGGTTTTAAAATGGAATTTCCATTTCTTAATTGAGCAATATGATGGACTAACAGTTCAATATCTACTGAATTAGGGTGATCAAAATTGGCTTTTTTCCTTTCTTCTAAAGTAAGATGGGATAATTCTTTATAATAAGCATCCTGTTCCAGAATGACTAATTCCTGTTTTTTAAATGGTTTTATAATTTCCTGTGCAATAGTAGTTTTTCCTGATGCACTCCCTCCTGCAATGCCGATAAAAATAGTTTTTTCCATTTGTTCTTTTTTGCCCTTTCTTCCTCATTCGATACGACTTTTTTTATTTTGTGGTGTTTTTTAACGAAATTTTTTGTAAAGATTTTCAACTTCTTCCTCTTTTACAATTAAAACTGACTTTTTAGAATCCATGAGTAAATCCATATGAGCTTTTGAAATCAAGTCTCTTTTAGAACGATTGACTTCCCAGCCACCCATAATAATTAAATCACAATCCTCATCAGTTGAGGTTTCCATGATCATTGAAGCAATACCACCCCGTTTAAGAACTTTTTTAACTTTTACTGATTTGTTTTTTGCCAGTTCTTCCACATAATCCAGATAGCGTTTGCCATTGGCCTCCAGGTTTTTTTCAAAATCATCTGATTCTTCTTCAATGAATATTTTAGAAAGTAATAACTCCTTTATGGTAGAGGTATCAATTACATAGAGTGCCACCAGTTCCCATTTAAAGGTTTTTGCCAGCATAATAGCATATTTTGACGCATTAATAGATGAATTAGAGCCGCTAATGGCAACCAGGATTTTTTTTACAATTGGCTTCATGGATTCCTCCAGAATGATTATAAGTTTTAAGTATTTTCCAGTTTTGCTTTCAGCATTTTGCTGATAAAAAGGGCTTCTCTTTCTCTTTCCTCAAGGGTATCTTCTATGTATTTTAAAGTTTCTTCAGTGTTTGGAATGACAATTTTCTCTAAAGCATTGACCCGGCGCTGGATTTTTTTTACTTCTTGAGAGAGCCGCCAGACAATTGCCCTCATTTCAGCCATTTCACAGATAATCCCGATTAAATTTAAAAAACAGGAAGTTGTTTCATCAACAGTAGCATTGGTATTGAGAAAGGAATATTGCAAACTGATTTTTTTTGTATCGACTTCAATGGAAGGCATTTGAATACCTAAAATCTTGGTCATTCTTTTTCTCACAGGATAGTCATAATTTATAAAGCGAACTCTTTTCGTTGCTTCTTCATGGCCAATGGAACAGAATGTTTTTTTTAAGGATTGATAGGCTAAATGAAATAAATGATAAAGTTCTTTTTCTACTGCCTTTATTCTTTCCAAATAGCTCATCAATTCCATAACCAGGATTTCTCTTTTTTGATCTAATAGCTGATAACCTTCCTGGGCAATGGAGCTGGTTTGCTTTAGTTTTAGAAAATTACTCTTTGTCGGAGGAATATTTTGTTTAGCCATTCCTGTTTCTTTCTATAAAATTATTATTTATCAAAAAGGGTTATGCTTTTAGATATTTTTTTATGTAGCTTTCATTGATCCTGTATAATTCTGTTTTTGGCAGTAATTTTAATATTTGCCAGCCAATATCCAGGGTTTCTTCAATGGTCCGGTTTTCATTCCTGTTTTGCGTGAGAAAAGCTTTTTCAAAGTGTTTTCCAAACTCCAGGTATTGTTTATCCAGGTCAGATAACTCTTCTTCACCAATTACTGAAGCTAATTCTCGTAACTCTTTTACTCTCGAGTAGCAAGCAAAAAGCTGGGAGGCTACATCTTTATGATCTTCTCTCGTCATGCCTGGACCGATTCCATCTTTCATCAGACGGGATAAGGAGGGTAAACCTGCTACAGGAGGATAGATATTTCGTTGATATAATTCACGATCTAATACTATCTGGCCCTCTGTAATATATCCGGTCAGATCAGGAATGGGGTGGGTGATATCATCATTAGGCATAGTCAGGATAGGGATTTGAGTGATGGACCCTTTTTTACTTTGTATCCTTCCTGCTCGTTCATACAAAGAAGCTAAATCTGAATAAAGATAACCTGGGTAACCCTTGCGGGACGGGATCTCTCCGCGAGCTGTTGCAACTTCCCGCAAAGCCTCACAGTAATTGGTAATATCTGTCAGAATCACCAGTACGTGCATGTCTTCTTCAAAGGCTAAATACTCGGCTGTAGTTAAAGCCGCTCTCGGTGTGATCAGGCGTTCAACTGAAGGGGCATCCGCTAAGGACAGAAACAGGACAACTTTTGAAAGAACTCCGGATTTTTCAAAGCTTTCAATAAAAAATCGTGCAATATCATATTTTACACCCATTCCGGCAAATACAATGGTGAACTGATCATCTGTATTTTTTAATTGAGCCTGTCTCACTATCTGGGCAGCCAGTTCATTATGAGGTAACCCATTACCGCTAAAAATAGGGAGTTTTTGGCCTCGTATTAATGTGGTCAAGCCATCAATGGCACTGACTCCGGTTTGAATAAAGTCGCGAGGATATTGCCTTTGATAAGGATTGATGGAAAAACCGTTCACATCCTGATATTTATCAGTATAAATCGGAGGTAAATGGTCAAAAGGCTGGCCTAATCCATTAAAAACACGCCCCAGCATATCCCGGCTAACTGGAATAGTTAATGGCTGTCCTGAATACTCTATAGCTGTCTGATTGGTACTTAAACCTGTAGTATTGCCAAAAATTTGAACAACAATGAGCTTTTCACTAACAGCCAGAACTTTTCCTGTCTGAGGCCGGCGGTTTCTGTCATAGATTTTTACTAATTCGTCATATTTTACATCCTGGGTTCTCTCTAAAATCAGGATGGGTCCTTCGATTTTTAAAAGTCCCTGGCTTTCAATTTTAAACATCTGTTTATCCAATAAAAATATTCTTAATCATTTTATAAATCTCGTATTATTATAAAGTATTTTAGGAAGAATATCCATAAGTAATCTATTGTTTTTCATAATTCCTCTACTATGATTTTATTTTTAATAGCTTATCAGCGAAACTCTTTTGCTTTCTTGCTATTCTGTTAAAGAACTGCTATATTTTCCTAGTTCATTATTTTTTATGAAATGATCTCTACAAGGGGTTTTTATGAAACTGACTATTAAACAGCGTCTCAATCTTTTAGGAATCATTGTTACCTTGATTATACTTATTTTGATAGGATTTTTTTTGTATATTCTCAACAGCTATGGTCAGATGAATCAAATATCTAATAATTTTACTGAAATATATAAACATGTTCTGGAAATTAATAAGGATGAAAAAGATTTTATCTTAACTAAAAAATCAGGGCCAGTTGATCGAATCAGAATGAATAAAATTTATATCCGAGATAAAATAAAAGAGTTAACCCTTCAAATAAAGGATGAGGAAATTCTGACTTTATTAAATGAAGTAAATGAAAATAATAAGCTCTATCTGGAGAGCTTTAACCAGATTTTTGACTTATACAGCAAACGGGGAATGAGCGAACATCAGGGCTTACGGGGAGAGTTGAGGGATGAAATAAGAGAAGTAGAGAAAATTATTGAGGAACAGGCGAATACTGCACTTTTGAACAGACTGCTGATTTTAAGAAAATGGGAAAAAAACTATTTTATCCGTCTGGATGACACTTATGTCGAAAAATTTAATGCTGATATTAATCCTGTCATTGAGAGTGTATCTGGTTCTGATATTGCCGAGGATTTAAAGGTTCAGTTGGCAGAATTAGTAAAACAATATCAATCCACCTTTAATGAAATTTCTCAGTTAGATAATGACATTAAACTTCACAATGATGAACTTTATAAACTGGGTATTGCTTTACGTGAAGATATAAAAAAACTGGATACAGATATGAATAATAATATCACCAAAACTTTAAATATTATTAAACTTGTCGTTCCCATTAGCAGCGGAGTCTTTATTATTATTACCTTATTATTTTTATTTTTTACTATTATCTCAATTACCCGCCCTATGTATCGTATTATAAAGTTTATTCATGCTCTCACTCAGGGAGATTTTACCCAGCGAATTGCAAGAAAAAAAGATGATGAAATTGGCAACCTGTCTCTGAAATTAAATGATTTTGTTCTATCCTTATGCAATATTGTCACTGATATTAAAAGGCTTTCAGATAATTCTATCAATGTCAGTGAAAGACTGGCCTCTGCTTCAGAAGAAACCTCAACAGCTTTAGAGGAAATAAGGGTGAATGTTGAGAGTATGAAAGATAAAACCAGTAATCTGAATGAAGAAATTAATCGTGCTAATCAATCCTCAGAACAAGTCAATAAATATACTGATAATGTTTTAAATCA
>JAKSBL010000608.1 GCA_022361115.1 Spirochaetota bacterium
CATCGAGAAATTTTTTGATATTAGGTTTTAATTGTAATAGCCAATCTGTAGTAGCTTCACGCATCGTTTCATCTTTTTTAAAAAATTATTTTATATTAAATAATACAATTGCTAGACTCTGTCAATAGATCATTTAAGAAATTAAAATCAAAATTATCTAGTTTTATTGATATATTACTCAAGTGAACCTTTATTTCTTCTTAATCAAAAGTAATAATTCATTAAATAATCGATATTCTTTTTCTCACCAATTTTCTATCATATCACAAATAAAGCCGCTCATACCATTAATATTGAGCTCTTTTTGAACATAGTCATAATTTATATTGACAACTGAAATTATTTATATTATAACGATAATTGTTTCATTCAGAAATAAGTTGTTATGATAAATGCTTATGTCTTTGAATTTAAAAATATAAGCACTTATCAGGCAAAAAATCTAAAGAAGTCATTATTTATAATACATTAATGTATTTATTGTAATATCAAGCTGATTAACATTTACATCTATCATTAATGGATTCATTTAAGCATTCGAAAGAAATCAAATAAAAGGAATTATTATTAAAAAAATTAAATTATCAAAAAAAATAATTATAAACCTTGTTAGTTACATAATTATATTTCTATCATTTGTGTTTATCATTTTCACTATAAGAAAATTAGATTTTTCTATAATCAAAAAGAATATAAATTACAGCTGGATTTTTTTGTTCATTCTTTTTTCAATTATACACTCACTTGTCATGTTTATTCAAGCAATTAACTGGAATACAATTATCAAAACTATTACAGAGAAGAAGATTTTTTCAGGAGAAGTTATTTCCATTTATTTGATTACCAATGTAGCAAAATATTTACCCGGCAATATCTTTCATTTTGCTGGTCGACACTATATTTTAAGAAAATATATTAAATCTGATATTCAATTAGTTCTCATTAATCTTTCGGAAATTGGCTTTTTTCTACTTTCCTCTTTTTTATTATTCTCAATTGGTATTTTTTCCAATATCATTACGATCCCTGCGGATCTAGCTGATCAAGTCAATATAAAAATAGTTGTAATTCTCAGTATTGTTGGAATCATTGTTTCTGCAATCCTCTTTTTAATATTTAATAAAAAAATTCTAAATGAATTCAAACGATTACTTAAATTTAGAACGATAAAAAACATCTGTATCTTAATTCTTTCCTATTTTTCTTTTTTTATCATTACGGGCCTACTTTACACTTCCACTGTAAGGTTTTTTTTCTTAGTTGAACTAAGTTTTATCCAATATTTATTCTTTATTTGTGTTTATTCATTTAGCTGGCTTCTGGGTTTTGTTGTACCTGGAGCATCAGGAGGACTAGGAGTGAGAGAATCCGTGTTGGTACTTATGATATCACCATTTTATGGAGCTGAAATAGCCTTATCAAGTGGAATCATATTTAGAATTATTACTATTTCCGGGGAAATATTAACCGCCCTTTATGGAAAAATTATTGAACAATTTTTTGTTAAAAAAGTTGTTGAATAATTAAAAAATAAATTTTGAAATAAATCAGTCGGATAAAGCACAATTATCAAATATTTTTTTCTATTAGAAATCTGAAGGGCACTAAAAATATACAATAAGAGATTTTATGTCACAATTTATCTGTAAAACTAACCCCTCTTTTATTATTGAAATTCTTTCCTGGTGATCCAGCCAAATTTGATTAAACAGGTTAAGAATCAATGGCAACTCATAATTTTCTCATTACTCAAAAACAATAGTTTTATTCCCAGTAACAAATATGCGATCTTCACAAGCTAATTCCAGTGCACGGGAAAGGAGTACTTTTTCTAATTCTTTACCTTCATGGGCTAAATCAGCAGGTGTTTTTTTATGATCCACTTTAATAATATCCTGAGCAATAATCGGACCTTCATCTAATTCTTCTGTAATAAAATGAGCTGTAGCTCCAATCAATTTTACGCCTCTATCATATGCTTGTTTATAAGGATTAGCTCCAATAAAGGCAGGTAAAAAAGAATGATGTATATTAACAATTCTATTGGGAAATTTATCTATAAAAAAGGGAGACAAAATCCGCATATATTTTGCCAGAATAATATACTCCGGATTATAAGGGATCAGAGTGTCATATATTTGTTTGTCATGTTCTTCTCTTGTTTTATTTTTGTGGGTAATATAATGATAGGGGATATCAAATTTTTCTACAAGGGGTTGAAGTTTTTCATAATTACTGATTACCGCTTTAATATTTGCATTAAAATCATTGAAATAGTTTTTAATTAACAGATCACCTAAACAATGATGCTCTTTAGTACAGAGTACTACTATATCTTTCTTTCTCTTCTCTGATAGTATAATTTTTGCTTTTTCTGAAAGGGTAATATAGAGATCATATAATAATTTAACTTCATCAATATCACCTAATATTTCTGTCCGACGAAAAAAAACTTCATTCTCTTTTTCAACAAAAGCATGGTTATTAACTATTTCTACATTATGAGTAAAAAGAACTCCAGCTATATTATTAACCAATCCTTTTGTATATTTTGTTTCAATTTGTAAAATATATGATTTCACAAAAGTCTCCACTTATTAAAAAATTTAGAAAAAGAATCAATGTAAGTATAGTGGTTTTAAAAAAAAGTGTCTACTAATATACTGTAATTATGATGTAAAAAGGTATGATAAAAAAATTATAAAGTAATCCTGATTTCATAAAAGATCATCACTAATATATTTCCATTAGGAGGATATCGAAAATTTAATCGGCCTTGCCGGTGAAACATAGGTAAAAAAGCAGTTTTAATAATAACAGAAGTTGTTTTCTTTATATCAATTTTCAATAACCCGCCCACAAACAAGGCTTTAAATTTATCCCTCTCAACAGGTAGAGGTAATGTAATATCACTATAAAGCCCTAAACCAACACTAATCCGAGGGTCCAGCAAAGGTTCCCTAAAAAAATTAATTTTAAAAAGACAATAAACTGAAGTAAATAAAAAATTCATTTTTGGATAAGGAAAATCAATCAGTAAATTGGATGCATAAGTGAGGTTTTTTGCAATCATTTCATAATAGCCCTGTGTCTGGGTAACCAGATTTAAACGGGAAAAATAGGGCCGACGGTATCCATATCTTTCGTACGGTAAAAAACCAAGTAAAAATCCTGGCCGAATACCTGCTTCAAATATTCTTAAATCCAATTTTGTATCCAGATGAAATCCTAAATTGATATTCTTCAATCTTGTATAATCAAACTCAAAATTACAGGCTAAAATAGATTCCATACTGTAAAGCCCTGCCTTTAAATAGAGCCGGTAGCCAAAATTTAGATTGTACTCAAAAGAATTAATCGGAAACCATTTTAACTTTAAATCAAATCCAGCATCAAAAGAATGATTAAAGTATAATCGATCATACCGTGTTTTTTTAACGGGAGGAATAAAACTTTGAAGCCCTGATTTTACTGATATAGATTCTCCACTTACAAAAAATAATGAATTATAAATTCTTGGTGACCAAATTGAAAGAGGATATACTGGATTTTCTAAAAAGAGGTGGACAAAAGCATTATGTTCATCTCTCAATGTTCGATAATCATCATCTTCTTCCATCTCTTCATATCCATAACCTGCATCTATTCCCCAGAGCAGACTGGGTCTATTTATCGAATTCGGAGTAAATTGAGACATATTCCAACCACCCGTCATGGTAACACCAAAAAGAGAAACCTGATCATAAGTACATAATACACCTGATGGTGATAAATTATAAGTGTCAGTATAGTTCAGCGGAGCTAAAATACTGAAATGGACTGGTAAACGTAAAAAATTATTTCGCTTATTCACTTCAACTAATAAACGGTCTGGATCAATAACTATATTTTTTACATCCTGTAAATGATCAATTGGAATGGATTTGATTGGAGAATCCATAATCATCACCAGTCTTTTTTTTGATTTATTTTTATAAGTAATTTCGATTTCAACAGGAAAAGTTAAAGCGCTTTTCTTTTTCAGAATATATATTTGAATCTTATTTTTTTTGAGAATGAAATCCACTTTTGGATAATCCATTATCAGAGATGTAAACCCCTGGAGTTGTTCAGAAGAAATGTAATTCCCAATTTTTTTTATTAAATTATCAGTTGTGAGGTAGTTATGCTGATTTTCCATTAGGTATTCATTTAAAAATTGATGAAAGTTTTGTTCTCCTAAGTAATTCTTAATATTCATAAAAATTTGCAAACTATAATGATCATTTATCGTTGAAGAGCGATAGGAATGGTCGATGATACGATCATTATTATCTTGGGTTATTTTGTTTAAACTACCATATCTTACCAGCTCCTGATAGATAGCTGCTGATTTTGCATATCTCGACTGTTTCTTTCCCAATAAAAAGTGAATAAACTTGTGAGAATTAGTATACTCAACCGTTACTCCGTAATTTTCATAAAAATAATAATAAGCAATATAATGAGCAATTCCCTCAATAATCCAATAATCAGAATCCCCATTTAAAGGATTGATTTTTTTCCAGAGTAATTTCATAACCAGGTCATGGATAATATCGTAGATATAAGGTGAATCTTTGTCTTTCAATAAACTTTTTAAATGCTTGACACTTATGATGATGCTTTGATCTGTCGGCAACGACAATGAAGTTAAATTCATTAATATAAATTGAAAATGATGATCCGAAAAAGATTGACCAGTTACCCTTTCCACATATTCTTTTAAATCATTAATTTTATAAAATATTTGAGAAAGGCTACTGTAATCCGCAAAAAAACCTTTAAGATTTTTTCTTCCAACAATTTGATAAAGATTTTTATTGATCTGACTATATGCTAGAGTATCTAAGTTTTTGCCAATCACTAAAACAGGACAAGACTGAGTTATCTGATCAATTTTAAAAATCCATTTTTTCCCTTTTTTTTCAGGATAAGATAACTGAGTATTAACTAAATACCAATTTTGAGGAACCGATAACTCAATCTGATATTGGTGAGAAATAGTTTGATCATTTTTGCTATTAGTTTTAGGAATTAACACCTGTACTGGAAATACTAAATATTTTTTTAATAACAAGTAAGCTTGATCTACCAGTATCTTAACTTTAAAGTTGATGCGAATGTCCAGCTTTTTATTTTTATAAGCAGTATTTTTAATGACAATTTTATTCGGCAAGTCTCGATATTTTAAATTTTCTTCTCCTCCATCAACTATACTATAGATTTTTTTCACATCTATTCTAATATTGCCGGGTTTGGTGAGTTCCCCTCTGCCCTGCTCATCAAACTGAACAGGAAAGACTGCCTGAAAGTCTAGAATACGACTTATTGAATTAAATTTAATCTGGTAATGATAGGTAGGAATATTATTTGCAAAACAAAATACAGGGTAAAGAAAAACTAAAATGTATAATAATCGCTTCATAAAACTATAATATTTTTTTCTATTGATTATAGTCATTTTATCCGGCTAATGCAAAGAATATTACATATTCTCTTTTTTTCATTACTGTTATTCTCTTTTTCTGCTATAATCCTCTTAGCAAAGGAGCATTATTAATGGAAATAAAAATTGGCCAGGGCTATGATCTTCATGTTTTGGAAAAAGGCAACCCTTTTATCTTGGGAAATATTCGTATTCCTCATCATAGTGGTTTTGTTGCTCATTCTGATGGTGATGTTTTAATTCATGCTATTATTGATGCATTATTAGGAGCTCTTTGCCTGGGAGATATTGGGAGAATGTTCCCAGATACTGATCCTCAATATAAAAATGCGGACTCTGCCGAATTATTGAAAAAAACGATCAGCAAAGTTTCAGAAACTGGTTTCTCGATAAATAATCTGGATACAACGATTATTTGCCAATCCCCCAAACTCAAACCTTTTATTCCACAAATACAAAAACGGCTCAGTGAAATTTTAAAAACTGCACCAGACAATATTTCCATTAAAGCGAAAACCAAGGAAAAGGTGGATGCAGTTGGACAGGAAAAAGCAGTAGAAGCCATTGCCATTTGCCTTTTATTAAAGAAGTAATGAGCAGTCCTCATTGGTCATTATTACTAAACCATTTTGAGTCTTCTTAAAATTTTTAAGACAAATAAAGTTAAAGTTGGTGAAAATTCTTTTTTATTGGCAAAATCATGATTTTTATAAATCAGATAGATACTTTCCGGTTTAAAACGCAGAGAATCATCTGTTTTACTCAAAACCAGATCAATCATCTGCACAAAGTGGGAATCATTATGAAATTCCGGATAGCGGCTGACTGCTTCCAATGTATGAAGAATATTATACCAGACAAAGGGAAATTTTAATTTTTTATAATTCTTTCCAACACCAAACAGAAAAAACTTCTTTTCTTTCTGTACCTCCCAATGATAAAGTAAAGCTTTAACTGCTTTTTTTGCAGCTTCTCCCTTTATTGTTTCTGAATCTTCGCTCAAAGCTTTGGCAGCTGCCAAATTAGCTAAAGGACAGATTGATTTCTTTGGGCCTGGCCCTTTAAATCCTGGTATGGAGCTAACACAGTGATAAGCATCCTGGTCTACCAGGGATTCTAAGTAATGAAGTGACAGGTGAGTTAATGGATGTTTCACTCCCATCCGTAGCAGAGCATAAACTATAAATGGAAAATCACAAATTACCCAATCTAATTTTGGATGGCCATCACCACCAAATCGAATTGGAATATCAATCAAACTCTCAATAACTCCCTGTTCATTTATCCTGGTCAGAATTTTTTCAATGATTGTATCCATACCAGGATCATCTGCTTTAATACCCAGATCAGCTAACAGAGATAAACGGTGTAACAATAACTGAGGCTTGTTATGCTGTTTAACAATTTCCTCATCCCAATTTAATAGGTCTTTTTGAATTTCTAGAACCAATGGATCCTGTAGGAGTAACTCTCGATTAGCTTGTTGCGTATCAAAAAAAACATGAGCAAGATAATTCACAAAACCAATTGGAGAATGAATCAACCAATCTTTTGTTAAATCCGGTATCTGCATTAACATGAAAAATCCTTAAGTACTTCTTACAAGAACAAGTGGTATTATAACAAATTTTTTAGGAATTTAAAAAAATTATTACTCTATTAGAAGTAATAATATTATTTTAAAGTATAGACAAATTGTAATATTCGTGGACTGACAAAATGATATTTGATAGAATTAAATGAGAAGACTCCTCACCAATAACCCCAAAAGGAAAAAAAATGAAAAAAGTAGTACTATTTATCATTTCTTTTAGTTTTTTACCCCTTTTTGCAGACAATAATGTTTTGCCTATTGGGGATTATGTAAAGTGTATCAAAATACTGGATAGCCAGACTATATTAGTGAGAAAAAATCAGAAAGAAGACATTAAAGCTCAATTTTATGGTATTACCATTCCTCAAACACCTGATAAAAATAAGACTGAAGCAAAAAAAAAGATCACAGAACTTATTTTGAAAAAAGGTATTATTCTCCAAATCATGCTCCCTAAAAAAAGTCATGAAAATAAAGCTATCATTTATCTGGGTAATAAAGTGATTAATGAAGAACTACTCAAAGTTGGCCTAGCTAAAATTAATATTACAGAATGTCAGGACCCCTACTTATCAAAATGGAAATCCATAGAAGATACAGCAAAAATAAATAAACAGGGGATTTGGTCTGATTAAAAAGACAAAGGTAGCATAGACAAACGAGAAAAATAAATGTATAGGAAATTTACTGTATTATTTAATACTGAGCAAAAAATAACTCTCAAGCTCATTCGCAATCTTCAATACAAAAATTCCAATTTTATGCCTACAAAAAAACATTTTAAAGGGGTCCGTTCCTTAGGACATTCCCCAGCATTATTAATTTAAGAATAGACCGAAACCTTCTGGTTTATTGTGGTTCTGAAAAAAATCGCTAAAACTCTAACATTACGAAACTAAGGTAATGATCTGAGGAACTAATCAAAGAGCTGCTCTTCATGAAGAAGGATAATCTCCGGAGTCCCATTATACATTTTCAGTTTGCCTTTTATATAGCAATAGCTTTGACGAGGATGATCTAAATCTGTTGAAATGTATCGGTTTATAGCCAGGTTAACAATTTTTTGGCCTTTTTCTTCATCAATATTGGGAATAAAGATCAGAAAAGGTTTTTCAATAGAACCAATACTGATCATACCATGCTTTCCGCCAACCCTTTTTAAAGTCCTTAATTCTGTAAAAATTGCTGCTTCTTCTTCTTGATTAGCTTTTTCTAATAAAGTATCATAATCCAAACGAGTATTATAGATCCCTTGATTAACTTTTTTTAACCGATACTGATCAATAACAGCAGCTCTTAAATTCCACCAAACACTTAACTGAGCATAGTTTCTCAATTCTGATCCATTAACCTCAATCTGATTCCAAACACCTATATTATTAATTTGTGCTGTGATTTCGGCTGTTTGATATCTGCTATGATTTTCCTCAAAACTAGCATACCCATATTTGCTAAAATATGGACTATAACCATTTGCAATCATATGCTCTTGAAAATCTTTTTGATCGCTTTCTCTATAAACATAAACTAATGGACGTCCATAATTTCCCCGATATTTTTTCCAGCAAATATCTTCGCTTTCTTTGCCAGGAAATTCAATCAAAACTTGTTGTTCATTTTTAAAAAATTTGATCGCTTCATTTTTAGCCTCTTTACCCCAGGGTGTAACTGGCTTATTCCCACCATAATAGGATTCTTCAGTATCTAAAGATAAAATCCTCAAATTTGTTGTTTCTCCTTGATGTTCTACCTTAATAGTATCTCCATCAACCACTTTAATGAACTTCACTTTTAAATTAGTTCCAGTCATTTTTTCTCCTTTCTTTTTTATAGGTAATGTCAAAAATTTTTAACAATACCTTTCTATGTCTGATTTTTATAAACAATAACTTGAATTGCTTCAATCAATTCAAGTTATCACATAACGTTTTTCTACTTATTACAGCTTTTAAAAAAATAACAAGAATACCAGGTCACAAAAAAAACTAATCAACAGGATAACTATATAAAAGAACAACAAGCATGTAAAGAGGTATTTTCCCTTGTAAAGTACCAGGGAATACCCTTAGTGTTCCATTTCACATATTTTACTATTATTTTTCTTCCGGCGTGTAGCAACATATACCCCCAGGGCTCCATTATTCTGGTTTCTACTTATAGGAGGAATAGAGATCACCATATCACTATAATAAAACTCTTTCATAATAAGACAAAAAAATTTTTAGAGGAAACATTTAAGATGACTAATCAGATTGACAGAGATTTCTAATATATTATAATGAAGTGGCCATGAAAATAGAAAAGTATTTATTTCTTTGTTTTATGCTCATTCTCTTACCAGTGCTGATTTATTCTCAAAATCAGGACCATACAACTGACAAAGAAATGAACGAAATTAAGGAAAAACTCACCTTAAAAAAAAATCAAAACAATCTCTTTTTTTCTATCATCAATGATACTCAGCTCTCCGTCAATGATGATGGATCACTCATGTATAACAAGCCTGAAGATAAAATTTATCCTGTAGATTATTTAACTTTACAGGTATTTTATACATTTCCTGTGAATCAACAATTTGGATTGGGACCTTGTTTACTCAATCAGAATACTTTTAAACTAGTCCACCACTCAAATGATACAGATGCTCAAGCTGTTGATCTCTTATTTAATAGTGTTATATTACCAGGAATAAATTTTACTTTTACCCCTTATTCTAAAAAACTCGGCATGCCGATTTTACTTTTTTCTTTAGAAATAGGACCAGGTATAGAACTAAATAACAATATTGATGATGGAGACAAACTTTTTATTAAAACAGGTGGTTTTTCAAACCAGGTATTGATTTTACCAATTATGCCGATTCATTTGTTTATCATGGATATTAACTCATTTGCAGTGATGGCAACAAATACTCCTGACGGCTGGTATCCTGGCTTAAGAATCAGAAATTATCTGTTAGTGAAGTTTGCTTTTTTTAATTTTTTAGCTAAAGACATGAACTCTGGGGTGAGAATAAAAAATACATTCAGCTACATATTAACTGGCAAACCCAGTTTATCTGACCTGACTTCTCAATATACTTATTCTAAATTATTTACTACCCTCTATTTTGGAAAAATAAAGGGTATCGAACTTCATTTAGGATATGGATTTGAATATATCACTTTTGCCAGGGATCCGGCATTTCATTTGGGACATAAAATTCACTCAGAGATCAGCTGGAAAAAAGGTGGTTTTAATATTCGTTTTTCACATTCCTTAATCTTTTATGAAAAGCTAATCTCTGATACCTTAAATGATGGATTACCAGTTAATCAATTTCAATTATACTTTGCTTTTGAAAAGAGCCGTTTTGCCTTTTAAATCTCAACTGGCATGATCAGCTTAATGATAGCTCCAATACCAAAGGATAAGGCAGCAACTCCAATACTAATAGTAGCCATTTCAAAAAAACGTTTTTTAAAAGAATAATCTTTGGCCACAGAGATATAATAGTTAAACAAAAATATAATTAAGATTGCTATAAACAGAGTCAAACCTAAACTAAGAAAAACATTGAGTCCCATTAAAAAAGGGATAATCAATAATATTACTGTAATGATATAGGCTGTCCCGGTATACAATGATGATTTTATGGCTTCACCAGATTTTTCACCTTCTGATTTATTGGATAAATACTCACTAGCTGCCATGGAAAACGAGGCTGCGATGCCTGTTATCAATCCGGTCAAAGCAATCAATCGAGTATTTTGTAAAGCAAAGGTTAAACCTGCTAAAGCACCAGTTAGTTCTACTAAAGCATCATTTAGTCCTAAAACAATGGATCCTACATATTCCAGCATTTCTTCATTGATCATGGCAATTAATTCTTTTTCATGTACATCTTCTTCATCAATAATTTGTTGTGCTTCCGGTATATACTTTAATACAGATTGATAAATAACCTGAGCATTTTTTTCCCCTTTTTCCATGAGCTTGATACCAAATGTCAGCCCAAACAACCGGGCAATGAGATAAAAATAAAAAACCTTAAAATAATTAGGTTTTGCTGGTTTATGAGTATATTTTTCCCAAAACTGACTGTGCCTTTTTTCATCATCTGCTATTTTCTGTAGTATTTGAGCATTATTTTTATCTTTTGTTTTTTTTGCAAGTTTTGAGTAAATATGATATTCCGTAATTTCTCCGGCTTGCATTTCTTTAATAGTTTTTAAAATATTTTGTGGTATTTTTTGATCTGACATGATTTTTACCTTTTCTTATTCTCCTGGTCTAAAAGGCAATAATAGTGCTGGCTTATACCCATTAGACTGATAAAAATGATAGAGTTCAATAAGTGATCTGGTTTCTTTAAACTGATGAACCACTGTTATTTGTGGATTTTGAACCTTAATGGCTTGAAGATATTTCAATTTCTCCATAAAGCTTAAGGGTTCTGGATAGGAAACTAAAGAATAGTTCTGAATACTGTTTTCCTCAACTGCAAACTGGATCACATCATTTAATGTACCAATACTATCAGCCAATCCTAATTCTACAGCTTGATTACCTGACCAGATCCGCCCTTGAGCAATATCGGTTAAATTTTCTTTTGAGATTTTACGAATATCCACGACATGTTGAGTAAATTCTCCATAAATATCTTCCATGGATTTTGTCAGTAAATCCTTTTCTTCCTCAGATACTGCCCTGACAGGTGAAAAAAGATCATCATATGGATACCGTTTAATGGTTTCAAAATTTACTCCTAAAATATCAGTCAATTTTTCATAATTCATAATAATTGCAACAACACCAATAGAACCAGTTACAGTATAAGGAGATGTAAATATTTTTTCTCCCCCCAGACTGATATAATAACCACCAGATGCTGCATAAGTTCCCATAGAAACATAGACAGGTTTAATATCACTGAGCTCTTTTAAAGCAGATAGCATTAACTCACTAGCTAAAGCACTTCCACCCGGAGAATTTACCCGGAGAATGACCGCTTTTATAGAGGGATCTTGTTTGATAGCTTGAACATCAGCAACAAATGTTTTTGCCCCAACAATACTATCTGTATATGCAGAGGAATCAGAAGAATAGTAATTATAAATAGTTCCCTCGGCAAAAATCACAGCAATTTTATTGGGATTTTTTAGCACTTTATGCTGACTGGCAGCATAATCGACAATTTTTATTGTCCGAAACTCACCATCTAAAGATAATTCATTCACCAGCTCTCGATAGGATTTTTTTTCATCAATTAAACCATACTCTATAGCTTTATCGGGATTACAAAAAGTGATAACCCCTTTTTCCATAAGCTCGACTAATTCTTCTTGTTCAATGGAACGATTAGCAGCTACTGTTGTAATGAACTGGTCAGATAGATCATTAAATACGGTAGTATAATTTTGTTTTAATAATTCAGACATGCTAGTTCGATTATAATTTTCTCCTGCCCCTTTATAATCACCAACATGGAGTACAGTAAAATCTACTCCAATTTTCTCTAAACCTGTTTTCATGTAGGGACTGGAAATAGAATACCCTGTTAAGGTGAGGTCTGCTGAATCAGTATCAGGCATGTATATTTTATCTGCTATTGATACAAGAAAATAATTTCGATTAATCCCTTGAGAAAGCCAGGCATAAACCTTTTTACCACTCTTCTTAAACTCAGTAATAGCCTGCATAATTTCATAGTTATGTGCTTGAGAATAAAAAGTAAAGTCACCATTAATAATGATTCCTTTAATCCGATTGTCATCAGCTGCTGCTTGAATTGCAGAAATCATGTTCAGCAGGTTAATTTTGGTGTAATCAATACCAAAAAAGGGATTGGATTCGGGTAAAGGTTTTTCAATTATTTGTCCGGCAAAATCCAATTTTAACCAGGTTTGTTCTTTTATGGTTGTTTGATTTTTAGCTATTGACATGGATACCCCCACCAATATACCAATAATCAAACCTACACCAAGTATTGCTCCTAAAAATATTAATAAACAACCTTTAAAAAATCTTTTCATCTGATAAAACCTCGATTCATTATAAGCTAATTTGATTTATTTCAAAATAAAAAATTGTATTATTAACTAGAGAGAAACTTGCAAAATTAGTAAAAATTAAGACAGGAAACAACCCAAATACATGGCTGCGTGATTTGGTTATATAATTGAACAAAGAGCCATAGATATACAATCAGATGAAACTCATCTGAATGATCAGAAAGGATTTACAAAGTTTACAACAACCGCAATAAACTATATATATAAGTCCAATTCATCCATATGATTCACTCTCACCATTCACTCAATCTTACACAATCTGCAAGTTAACGAAGATTTTTGAAAATATAATAATAAATTTCAAAAAAGTCTATCAATTTTAAGCTATTCAAACCGGAAAACCATAATTACTCACCAGCATAGGCTTTAGTCATTAATTGAAAACGGGTATAATTTTTTAAGAACACCATCTTGATGATATCGGTTGGTCCATTACGATTTTTGCCAATGATCACTTCCCGAACATCAGTTTCTTGAGACTTGTTTTCTTCACTACTTTTATTATGTATAAATAGGATTACATCGGCATCCTGTTCAATAGATCCGGAATCCTTTAGGTCAGACAATCTAGGACGAGATTCATCTCCTCTTGACTCTACATTTCTGTTTAACTGGGCTAATGCAATAACTGGAACATCTAACTCTCTGGCTAGTCCTTTTAAAGACCGGGAGACATAACCTATCTGTTCGTGACGAGGGGTATTCTTACCCATTTCATCACCAACAGTAATCAACTGGAGGTAATCAATCATCAACATATCAATATCATAATCTTTTTTCATCTTACGGGCTTTAGACCGTAACTCCATAATTGGAATATTAGGTGTATCATCAAAAACGATGATGGTTTCATAGAGATTACCGGCTGCTTGAACGATCCTCTCTTTTTCTATTTGGGAAAGCATTCCTTTACGCATTGCTAATTGGTTGACCTGAGCTTCAGAACAAAGCATTCTCTTAACCAGACTATCTTTATTCATTTCACAGGAAAAAAAACCAATTTTTTTACCTTTCCGTATGGCACTATTACAAGCTACATTCAGGGCAAAAGAGGTTTTACCGGCACTGGGACGGGCAGCAATAATCACCATTTCCTGTTTTTGAAAACCATCAGTCCTTTCATCCAGGTCAGGATAACCACTAGGGACTCCAGAAAGAGATCCCTGAGAACTATCCATATGGGCCAGTTCTTCAATGGCTTCATTTAACACCTGTTTGATATGAGAAAAATTTGAGGTAAAACTATCCTGGTTGATATCAAAGATATTTTTTTCTGCCTGATCAATCAGGGAATAAACATCTTCAGGATTTTCCATACTTTTACTGATTAAATCACCGGATACATGAATCAGCTGGCGTAAAATGGATTTCTGTTTGACTATTTCAGCATAGTATTCCACATTAGCACTGGTTGGTATACTATCCAGTAAAGCGGAAATGTAGTCAGCACCTCCTGATTTTTCTCTTAAATTCATGGTCTCAATAATTTCAGTCAAAGTGATCAGATCAATAGGTTTTCCTTTTTTATTGAGCTCACAGATGGCCTGATAAATAAATTGATGTCTGGTATCATAGAAATCTTTTTTACCAATCTTTTGCAGCTGAACTAATTCATAACTACCTGGATCAATTAAAATCGAAGCAAGTAAATGTCTTTCTGCATTGATATTTTGGGGAGGTACTTTTCCTGTAAAACTCTTGGTTTCTGACATAGCATAACCTCAGTGACAATTGAAATATATTTCATTAAAGGTATTGGCAAAAAATATCCAACTCATTAATATTTCCTGATTAAAAAAATACCATACAATCAATAATTTTGCAAACACCAAAGAGAATTTCTAATTTTTGAAAAATCCTCATAATAATATAGAAATAAAGGATGGCAATGAAAAAAAAAAAAAAAAATCCCTGCTAAATAATTAGCAGGGAATATTAATATGAATAGATCATTATTCTTCTGTTTTTACAGCTTCGGTATCAGTAGTTTCTGAAGTCTCAGCTTTTTCAGCCGCAGGTGCTTCACCGACTTCTGGTTTACCGGTTGTATCTTCAGCTGCTTTTTCTTCTACAACAGCTTCA
>JAKSBL010000058.1 GCA_022361115.1 Spirochaetota bacterium
AATAAAAGTCGGTACTGCTACCTGTGGGCTGGCGGCAGGAGCCCAGGCCACATTAAATAAACTCCAGGAGTTAGCAAAAAATAAAGAAAACATTCGCATTGAAGAAACCGGATGTTTAGGAATTTGTCATTCTGAGCCATTAGTAGAGGTTGTTATTCAAGGTATTAAATACCTTTATGGGGATGTGGACGAAGCTTTGGCAGAAAAAATATTTAATGATCATATCATTAAAGGGGTTCCTTTTGCAACTCATATTATTGCTACATCAAAAGGACAATTCCATTTTCGGCAGCAAAAACGGATTGTTTTGAGGAATACAGGAATCATAGATCCGGAAAATATTGAAGAGTATATGGAAAATGGGGGATATCAGGGGATCAAACGGGCTCTTTCCATGAGTACAGAAGAAGTTATTCAGGAAATGCTGGATTCTGGTTTACGTGGCCGAGGGGGAGCTGGTTTTTCTACCGGTTTAAAATGGAAATTTGCGGCTAGTGAAAAAAGTCCAAAAAAGTATGTGATATGTAATGCTGATGAAGGAGACCCAGGCGCTTTTATGGATCGTTCTGTATTAGAAGGTGATCCCCACTCCATATTAGAGGGAATGTTAATTTGCGGTTATGCCATTGGAGCTGATGAAGGGTATATTTACTGTCGAGCAGAATATCCGTTAGCTATAAAGCGCCTCAGAAGCGCAATTCAAGCAGCTGGGGAAAAAGGATTTATTGGAGAAAATATTTTAAACAGTGATTTTTCTTTTAAAATTAATATTAAAGAGGGGGCAGGTGCTTTTGTTTGTGGAGAAGAAACAGCCCTGATTGCTTCGATTGAAGGGAAACGGGGTATGCCTCGAGTTCGTCCTCCTTTTCCAGCCAATAAGGGATTATGGGGAAAGCCAACCAATATTAATAATGTTGAAACCTTTGCCTCTGTTAGCTGGATTATGGCTAATGGGGCTGATAAATACCAGCGTTTAGGAACCGAAAAGTCCAGAGGAACGAAAGTTTTTGCCCTGGCTGGCAAGATAAATTATGGTGGACTCATTGAGGTTGAAATGGGTACACCTTTGAGAGAAATTATTTTTGAAGAAGGTGGTGGAATAAAGGATAACAAGAAATTTAAAGCTGTTCAACTAGGAGGGCCATCTGGAGGCTGTTTGCCTGAAAGTCAGCTGGATACACTAGTTGATTATGAATCATTAACTGCCACTGGAGCAATTATGGGTTCCGGAGGAATGGTAGTTATGGATGAAGAAACCTGTATGGTTGATGTAGCTCGTTACTTTCTTTCTTTTACTCAATCTGAAAGCTGTGGTAAATGTACATTTTGCCGGATCGGTACCAAGAGAATGCTGGAGATTTTAGAAAGAATTTGTGAAGGAAAAGGTAAAGAAGAAGATATTAAAGATTTAGAAGATCTGTCTCATCACATTAAAAATACTTCTCTCTGTGCTTTAGGCCAAACAGCTCCGAATCCAGTACTCACTACTCTGCAATATTTTAAATCAGAATTTGAAGCCCATATTAAAGATAAAAAATGTCCAGCTGGTGCATGTACCGCCTTGATCAATTTTGATATTGACCAAAAAAAATGTATTGGTTGTAGTATTTGTAAAAAAGTTTGTCCTGTGAGTGCTGTTGAAGGTGAAATTAAGAAACCACATATTATTGATGTAGAAAAATGTATAAAATGTGGTGCCTGTTTTTCAGCTTGTAAGTTTAATGCAGTAATCAAAGAATAATACAAAGAAGGAAATGAGATATGGCCAACATTGAAATTATTTTAAATGGAGAAAAAATAAAAGCAGAGGAAGATCAGACTATCTTACAACTCTGTCAAAATCAAAATATAGAGATACCGACACTTTGTCATGACGACAGATTAGAACCCTATGGTAGCTGTTTTGTTTGTGTAGTTGAAGTAAAAGGTGCCCGAACTTTATTACCTGCCTGTACAACAAAGCTAAGGCCAGGCATGGATATTCAAACACATAGTGAGCCTGTTTTATCCGCTCGAAAAGCAGCCCTGGAATTAATTCTGTCCAATCATTACGGCGATTGTTTTGGCCCTTGTCAACTTGCCTGTCCGGCACGGTGTGATGCTCAAGGATATACAGGGTTGATAGCTAGTGGGCGCTATAAAGATGCAATGAGAGTTGTCAAGGATACTATTCCACTTCCTGCTTCTATCGGACGGGTTTGTCCAAAGTTTTGTGAAGATGATTGTCGCCGTCAGCATGTGGATGAGCCTGTGGCAATAGCCAATTTAAAAAGATTTGTGGCAGATTGGGATTTAGCAACAGATAATCCCTTTATTCCGCCTAAAAAACCCAGTATTGGTAAAAAAGTTGCCATTATTGGCGGAGGTCCAGCTGGATTAGCTACAGCATTTTTCTTAGAACAGGAAGGTGTTGAAACAGAGGTTTTTGAAGCTCAGTCTGTTCTGGGTGGAATGCTTTATTATGGAATCCCACAATACCGATTACCTAAAGATCTATTGGCTAAAGAGATTGCTACTGTCACAGCTTTGGGCATGAAAATACATTTAAACCAGACGCTAGGTAAAGATTTTACTATTGATGATCTGAAGAAAAAAGGATTTGATGCAGTAGTATTAGCTATTGGCGCCTGGAATGCCTATAAATTAAAAATTCCTAATGAAGATGTGGAAAATGTCTTGGATGGAATAAACTTTCTGGGAAGATTAGCAAAAGGGGAAAAGGTTAATCTTTCAGGAAGAGTTGCTATTATTGGAGGGGGAAATACCGCTTTTGACTGTGCCCGGACATCTGTTCGTTTAGGAGCCAAAGAAGTTGTCATGGTTTACAGACGAACCCGGGATGAAATGCCGGCTAATGAAAATGAAAAAGAAGAAGCATTGGAAGAAGGAGTAAAATTTCAAATTCTAACAGCACCTTTAGAAATAAGATCACAAAATGGTAAAGTGAAAGGTTTAAAATGTCAGAAAATGGAACTTGGAGAGCCAGATGCTTCAGGCCGCCGTCGCCCAGTCCCCATTGAAGGATCTGAATTTGAAGAAGATTTTGATTTTGTGATTGCTGCAATTGGCCAGGGACCTGAAATTTCAGTACTTGGTAATTACAAAGACAAAATTTGTGATGGCCGGTGGATCAAGTATGATGAAAAAACTGGCCGGACAACAGAGAATTTTATCTATGTTGCTGGTGATTGTGGAACAGGAGCTGCCACTATTGTTGAAGCCTTTGCTGGTGGGAAAAAAGCGACTAAAGCAATATTAAAATCTTTTAATAATCAATCGGTTGAACCCGATTTTGAGTTCATTAGTAAAAAAGAACCTCTGGAGGAATTAACAACCGATTATTTTGAGGAATGGGAAAAAAATCCTCGCCAAAAGATTGAGTTGTTAACTCCAGAAAACCGGCGAACTAATTTTAAAGAAGTGGAAATGGCTTATCCAGAAAGTAAAGCTTTTCTAGAATCCCAGCGCTGTATGGAATGCGGTTGTGTGGATCTTTTCCAGTGTGACTTAAAGAAACATTCAGAAGAGTACAAAGCAGAAGTAAAATATAATGGAGCTTTAAATCATAACACCATAGATAATTCACATCCTTATATTATGCGTGAACCTGATAAATGTGTTCTTTGCTCCCGCTGTATCCGTCTATGTGAAGAAAAAGTTGGTTTAGGTATTTACGGTTATGTAGATAGAGGATTTGTCAGTCAGGTTTCTCCTGAATTTAAACATGATCTGTTAGATACTGACTGTATTTCCTGTGGCCTTTGTATCTCAGGATGTCCTGTTGGAGCGTTAGTACCTAAAGTCCCTGGCATTAAAATGGTGCCGGTTACTGGTGATAAAATTGATACTAATTGTTTTCACTGTAGTATTGGTTGTGCTACCACTGTTGAAGTTTTGGATCATTCTATTAATGATATTTATGAAAGGGAAAATGCCCTTTGTAAAAAGGGGAGATTCCGCTTTCCTATTTATATACCTAAGAAAGAATCAGAAATTGACTTAAGTAAACTGCCAAAAATTAAAGATGCAGTAGTTTATCCGACTCCATCATTAACCTGTGAAAGTTATGAATTATTAAAAAACATAGCTCACCATTCAGGTTGGCATTTAAAGAACTATTATAGTCAAGGTTCATTATGGCAGGCTTTTGCCAGTCAGGGAAAACTACCCAGTATGGATTTCTTTCAAAAACCAATTCTGAAAAATGCTCTCGTTGTTGTCGGAGGTTGTTTAGAAGAACTACACCCCATTGCAATTAACCATTTATACTCTATGAAAGATACCCCTTTTCATATTGTTAATATTACTAGCAAAAAAAGTATCCGTCTTGAAAGAATGGGAGCTAAAATTATCCGTCAACCAGAAGAGCTTTTTAAAATGGATTTTTCCCAGTTTTCTGAAGTGGTTTATTTATCTAATCCTATTGATTGTGATCTTCGACACGGATTTGGCAGCTCCCTCAATATCTATAATCAACTCATTGATCAAGAAGTTCCATTAAGAACTACACTGTTTAGTGAAGCGAAAAATCTTTATTCATTTTATGATTGTCATGAACAAACCAAAGATAGCCAGGTTAAACTTTATATTCAAACCATGCCTGAGATGGATTTAGATACAGAAAAAGAATGGTTCTTTGGAATTGCGCATTATGAAAATAACCAGTATGTCCAAACTTTTGGTCTGGCACAAAATTTTCAGATTGGAGGAACAGTCTTAAGTTCACGAGGATTGTATTATCAAAATAACCCCATCTTCCCAATTAAAAGTTCCTTTCATCAATTAGCAGAGCAAATGAAACTTCCTCATGAATATGATGTGAAAAAATTTGAATTTGCTCAAGAAGAAAAAGATAAAATTTCTATTACACCATTTGAACAGTTTTTTCCGCTTGATACATTTATAAAGAAATGCTCTCGATAGTACATTCTATTTTGCCCCTCAGTGATTGAGGGGTTTTTTGATTATTTTAAGGATGACAAAATTGTCACTATAAGGATAATACTGGGAATTAATAAGACCAATAGTAACAGCAAAAGTATTACATTAAATATACCTTGAATCACTTTTTGAGAAGAGGTAGTTAAAGATTGAATATTTTCAGTTATTTTTTCTAATTGCTCAAATGGTTTGATTCCTATGGATTGAGAACTCTCTTTTTTCAATGCTTTTACCAGTATTTGGGTAACCTTGAACAAACTGATCTCCATCCCTTTATAAATGAGACTCCCTATGAGCCAAACATTTTGGGTTATAATATCTTTTGTGAGAGGCAGAATAATTTTATACATAACCAATT
>JAKSBL010000211.1 GCA_022361115.1 Spirochaetota bacterium
AAAAATTATACAGAAGAAATTCAAGTGCTTGATCTGGGCTGTGCGAATGGGCATGAGGCATTGACTCTCTACTTTTTATTACAAAATAATTTTCCTGATCGAACGATTAAAATGATTGCTGCTGATTCAAATTTGATATCCGTGAGCAATGCATCTCGATTAGAAGAAACCAGTTCTTTGATTCCTTCCTGGATTGATAAGAGTCGTTATTTTATGAATGTTTCAGGTGATACTTATAAAGTAAAAAAAGAAATTGCTGATCAAATCTATTTTGAGTTTCATAATGCTGCTAATGTAAATACTTATAAAAAGACATTTGATTTAGTTATTGCAAGGGATCTCTCATTATATATGAAAGAATCTGATTACAAGAAATTTGTATTAGATGTTACAGGTAAAATTAAATCTGGTGGTGTTTTATTTCTTGGAGATCATGAGGTCTTAAGTGATTCCCACTATGATAAAGGGCCATCAGAAAATGTGACCTACTATATAAAAAAGTAATTTTTTCCGATATAGTAAATAGGGAAATGAGGTTGAAATGAGAGTAGAATATGTAAATCCATTTGTAGAATCAGCTATGCAAATACTTAAAGCAACTGTAGATGAAAATATAGAACGGGGAGAATTGTTCTTATCCAATACCGGGTCACAAACAAAAGGTGTTGTGGTGATTATTGGATTAGCCGGCCAGGTATCGGGCCGGGTAGTTTTGGATATGACTGAATCAACAGCTTTAAAGATTGCCTCTGCTATGAATGGGGAAGAATTGACTTCTATAGATGAGTTAGTAACAGCAACTTTGACAGAACTGGGAAATATGATTACCGGAACAGCAGTCACTAAATTGCATGAGCTTGGATTTCAATTTGATTTAACACCTCCAGCTCTTTTTAAAGGAAAAGATTTAAGTATTTCTGAAATAAATATTGAATCCTTAGTCGTTCCTCTAAAGTTGCCTGTAGGGGAAATAAATATAAATGTGGCGATTAAAGAAAATTAATGATATATTTAGTTCATTAAAATATTGTTTTAAGAGGTTTTAAAAATGAAAGCAACTTCAGATTTTCCCAGCTTGAATAAAAAAGCTCCTGATGGATTAAAACCTGATGGTACTTCTTATAGAGTTATCATTGTAGATGATTCCATTTTTGTGAAGAAGCAACTTACACAAATTCTTACTTCTGAACAATTTGATGTTGTTGATTCTGCTGGAGATGGGGAAGAAGGAATTGAAAAATATAAAGAACATTATCCTGATGTTGACCTGGTAACTATGGATATTACTATGCCTAAACTGGATGGTATTAGTGCTTTAGAAAAAATAATAGAATTTGATAAAAATGCCCGTATCATCATGATCAGTGCCTTAGGGAAACAAGAATTAGTGAAGAAATCTCTATTGTTAGGGGCAAAGAATTATATAGTTAAACCTTTAGATCGCAAGAAAGTATTAGAAAGAATTGTTTCTGTCCTATCCCGTTAAATTAAGAGCTTTCATGAACTTAAAACAATTTTATTTTCTTTCTTTTTTAATCATTTTCTTAATGGTTTCCTGTAAAACTACGCCAGATAGGCAAGAGCATTCTGCTGATGAAAGTAGTGAAAATAATTTAACAGAAAAAATTAATTTTGAGTTTATTAACTTTTCCTTTCAAGTAATTCCTGAAGAATCTCAAATCAGTGAGAATAATTTCTATTCTGTTCCTTATCAAATAGATTTTCTATTTCAAAATAAAAATGCCAATTTTACAGTAGATTTAGAAATATATGATCAATCCAATAAAGTTATTTATCAAAACAATGGATTAATACCAGAAAGACAAGAAAAAAATCAATTTTTAGTTAAAGATAAATTTACAGACCTTTTTTTAAATCGTACTCTAAGATTTCGTTTAATTGCCCATTATCAGAACAAAAGAGAAGAATATAGTGGTGAATATACTTTGCAGGAACTCCCTTATCTGGATAAACTTACCATCGGCCCGATTATTTCTCAGTATAAAAACAATGTTGTTAATACAGGTTTACTATTTCATATTGAGATTAAAAATACTGATACTGTGGAATGGATAAAAATAATACCACCTTCTCAAGATAAATCCTGGAATGCACAATGGAAAATTGAAGAAAAAATGGATAGCGATCAAGGGGGATTACCTGATCATTTAGAGAATAAAAATGTAATTGTTGCCAAAGGTTCAATACTTGATTCAAAGCATTTTAATTATATTGAAAATGGTGAGTATATCATACAGATTAATTTTGGAACAAGAGGAATCATTCAACAGAACTTTACTATAACAGATTTGTTTAATAATGAAAAAGGGCCAAATTACGGCATCCCAATTGTAATTCAAAAAGGGAGTGATAAAAACAGTCTTTTCCTAGAAGTCAGTCTTATTGAAAAATTGGATTATATGGAGTTTCATCTGTTTGATAATATTTCAGGTGTCGAACAAAAAATAGGGGTTGCTAAAATATTTACCATTTTGGAAGAGATCAATAAAAAAGAATTGAAAAAAATGTTTTATGATGATTTTAATAATCAACTCAAATTAAAAAACAATAAAGATTATTATTACCAGGTTTACCTTTATTCAAAAGAGTTTAATGGGATAAAATATATATCTATCTCAAAGAGTTATAAAATTGTTTTTCAAGGCTTTAGTCTGTTTGGTTTTTAATACAAAACTTAAATTATTAATTATTCTTCAATAAAATCATTCTTTTATAAAAATCCTCTTTACATGCTAAAAAAAATATTATATTTTAATTAAAACTAAGAAAAAATTATAATATTATAAAAGGTATTTCATGAAAATTGCTATTGTTGGTTACGGACGCATGGGTAAACAAATCGAAAAGGTTTTAAAGGAACAATCCGTATCTTATATTACAATTGATTTGCATAATCCGGAAGCTCAATTTAATACTCTTAATAGTCAAACACTACAAAATATTGATGTAGTTATTGATTTTACTACACCTGAGGTAGTATTGAGTAATATTGAAATTTATTTAGCAGCCAAGGTTAATGTTGTAATGGCAACAACTGGCTGGTATGATCACTTAGAGGGGGTTAAGAAAAAGATCGGACAGCATATTGGATTTATTTGGTCTGGAAATTTTTCTTTAGGAGTAAACCTGTTTTTTAGGATCATTAAAAAAAGTGCTGAGATGTTTAATTATTTTGATCAGTATCAACCAGCAGTTTTAGAGTTGCATCATCAGGGAAAAAAAGATAGTCCTTCTGGTACAGCCTCAATGATTAATAACATTCTATTAGAATGTTTAGATAATAAAAACAAGGGACAATTTGAAAAATTGGATCGTCAAATTGAACAGAATGAAATCCATGTAGCATCTGTACGCGGGGGGTATTTCCCTGGAACACATGCTGTTTATTTTGATTCACCTGTTGATACCATAGAGATTAAACATACTGCCCGCAGTAGGGAGGGGTTTGCTGTCGGCGCTGTAGCTGCTGCAGCATGGATCAAAGATAGACAAGGATTTTTTCATATCAATGATTTTTTGGATTCTTTATTTACAAAGAAAAATACTAAATAATCAGAAAATAATAAAATAAGGTTTAGAGGATATACCGGACAAAAGATCAGAAACGGAGGAATTTATGTTACAAGGTGTATTTACAGCAATTATTACCCCATTTAATCAAGATGGAAGTATAGATGAAAAAGCATTAAGAGAACTAATCGATGTACAAATCAAAGCAGGAATTAGCGGAATTGTCCCCTGTGGAACAACAGGAGAATCGCCTACCCTTTCTCACGAAGAACATGATCGAGTCATAGAAATCACAGTTGACCAGGTTAATAAACGTTGTGAAGTCATTGCTGGAACGGGATCAAATAGTACTGCAGAAGCTATTCGCTTAACCAAGCATGCAGAAGAAGTTGGGGTAACTGCTTCTCTACAAGTCTCACCTTATTATAATAAACCGACACAAAAAGGTCTCTATCAACATTTTAAAGCTGTTGCTGAAGAAGTGAATATTCCATTAGTCATTTATAATATCAAAGGGAGAACTGGAATTAATATTGAAACATCAACTTTAGCAGAATTAGCAAAAATAAAAAATATTGTTTCTGTTAAAGAAGCTTCTGGTTCTTTGGACCAAATGATGCAGGTTATCGGAGCAGTACCTGATGATTTTTCCGTCCTTTCAGGAGATGATAATTTAGTATTACCTTTGATGGCAGCAGGCGGCCAGGGAGTTATTTCAGTAGCTTCTAATCTGGTGCCAGAGTTAATGGTAAAATATGTGAATATGGGTTTAAAAGAAAATTATCAAGGTATGCGAGAATTATATTACAGTAAACTTCAGCAAATATTTAAAATGACTTTTGTAGAAACCAATCCAATTCCAATTAAAAAAGCTATGGCGCTCAAAGGGCTGTGTCAATCTGTCTATCGCCTACCATTATGCGAACCAGAATCAGCATCCATTGAAAAAATTAAAAGTGTAGTTGATAAATTATAATAGAGGGCGCCAAGAAATGGCGCCTTTTTTAGTTATTGACCTGCAGGAAAATGATCGGATACATAATCATAATTTAGAGGGATTCAAGTTTGAAGAAAGCTGTATTGCTACAAGTTAAATAACTGAAGAAGATAGAATAAGTACCTCCTTGATATTAATAAAATCGCTTCCTTTTATTCAGAATCATTAAATTTTTAATATCAATTATATTATCAACACTTAACCATTTTTTTTGAAAACCCTTTAGCCCAACCAGAGTGGCAATAGAAATAAGGGTTTTTAAATGCAATACTCTTTTTTCTTTTGTACCCCCCATCAGAAATATAGCTTTAACTTTATTTTCTTTTTCTGTAAATTTTATTCCTTTTCTAGCACGAATTATTGTTAAAAACATTTTATTCTCACCATCAATTATTATATGTGGAATAGCTAAAAAATCTGATAAAGCAGTGTTAGAATCTTCCTGCCTTTTTATAAATCGGGAAGTTATTTCTTCTTCTGTCATTTCGATTTCTTCTGATAAAGGTCTTGTAACTATTTTTAATAGATTTTCAAAATCCATATACTCATCTATATCAATAACCTTTGCTTCTTTGATTAGAGTATCAAAGTTATCTTGTTCTATATTGTCTCTATTGATAAGTATTTCTCTTAATTCATCTTCTAGAATATTATCTGTCAATCTTTTGTCGGTAACTCTTTTTAATAAATGTAAAAGTGCATATTCACTTTTTTTTATCCTTCTTCCATAAAACATATATATACAAAAACTAACAAATAAAAAAGTTAAACTTAATTCAATTGCTGCTACACCAAGATCAATTATGAAAAAAGTAAAAAGAATGACACAAATGATTTGCAACCACGGATAAAAGGGCGCTTTAAAACTGGGTTTATAATTCGTTAAATTGCTTTCTCTTAAAATGATTACTGATAAATTAGTTAATACATATGATGTTAATATAACTGTTGATGCTGCCTTTACAAGCAACTCAAGAGGTAATAATAGTGATAAATAAATTATTAGTCCTGTAATTATTATAGAAATTGTTGGTGTTTTAAATTTTTTATTTATTACTGCAATTTTATATGGCAAGAGCTGGTCTCGGCTTAAGGCTAATGGATATCTTGAGGCTGACATTATTCCTGCATTTGCAGTTGTGAAAAATGCAAAAATTGAGGCTATGATAATAATAATATAACCTGTTTCTCCCATAATTAATCTTGCTGAATCAGCTACAGGTGTTAAAGAATTCTTAAAAATTGAGGGATTTAAAGTACCTGTAATAACAAATGTAATTAATGTATATAAGAGGGTTACAACTATTATTGAAGAAATCATACCTAGTGGAATATTTTTTTTGGGATTTATGACTTCTTCAGAAATATTCGCAACTTTTAATAAACCACCAAAAGAAATAAAAATAAATCCTGATGTAACTATTATTGTATTAATTTCAACAGTTAAAAATGGCGTAAAATATGATGATTGAATTTTTGGCAGACCAATAACAATATATAGAAGCATTAAAGATAATAATCCAATAACCAAGGCAAATTGGAATATTGCGGCTTCTTTTACGCCAATAATATTAAGAATAATAAAAAAAAGACATAACAAAAAACCTGATATTAAGGGGCTAATGCCTGTATATAGATAAATAATTTCTGATATACCAAATATTGCAAATGCACTTTTCAATGAAAGGGCAAACCATCCTAAAAAACCTGAAATTGTACCAAACAAAGGTCCAAATGTTTTATTAATATAGTAATAATCACCACCTGCTTTTGGCATCGCAGTTGACAGCTCAATTACACTGAATATACCTATTAGTCCCAATAAACCAGCTAAAAAATATGAAATAAATACTGTGGGGCCGGTTTTTGAATAAGCAATTCCTGGTAAAATGAATATTCCAGAACTAATCATTGCTCCTGAAGCAACGCTAAAAACACCAAAAAATGAAATACCTTTCTTTAACATAATAATCTCCAATGTTATATAAAAGACTTCAGAGTCATGGATACCAAGTTTTTTATGTGTTTTTTTGCAGAATATTTCTCAATACCAATATTATGATAAAGTAATGCATTGAATTCAATAGATGGGTATCCCTGGTTCTGAGACATAGTGTGAATCAAGTCTAGCAAATAACGATCATCTACTAGCATATCCCTATTGAAGATTGCTGCCGCAAAACCTTGTATTGATATTTAGTACATTTATCATATACTAAATATGTACAAAATGAAAGAAAAAAAACACTTGGACCTTTTTCTTTTTGAAAAATCCTTTATCATTAAAACTTGATTATCCAAGAGTTTTTTCATATAATGCAGCTATCCAAAATCGACTAGTTTTTCTTTTCTTTTTTTTAAAAAATTTTGGAAAAAATCTATAGAGGATAATCAATTGCGACTGGAAATAAAATATCAGGATCATATTAAAAACAGCCGGGCTATTAGTTTGTTACATACTATCAATGAGGATACAGGCATTCAGTTGGATGATGTTGAGATTATTAATGCTTATAATTTCTATGAAGATTTTTCACAAAAGGAGTTAAAACAGCTAATTGATGAGGTGTTTTGTCAACCTGTATACCAGAAAGGTCAAATCGGCTTTTATTATGCCGGTCATTTAGATTATGATTTTGCTATAGAAGTTGCCTATCGGCCAGGAGTGACTGACAATGTGGGGCGAACAGCAGCACGAGCTGTTGAATATGTATTAAATACTAAAATGAAAGACTCCCATGTTCGATCATCAAATCTTTATCTTTTTAAAGGGAATATTACGGATCAGCAAAAAGAAGTAATCGCTAGGCAGGTATTATCCAATACTTTGATAGAGGAATATCATATTTTTACTTCTCAAAATTATCAACCTATAGCATATACTTTTCAAGATGGTCAAAAGCTTACCCCTCCCTTTTATCAGATGATTGATTTAGAAAAAAAAGATGAGGATTTAGTCAGAATATCAGACCAACGTATGCTCTTTTTAGAGCTGAATGAAATGAAGGCGATTCGGGATTATTATCGAAAACCAGAAGTTCAGCAGTCACGACAGTCTAAGGGGTTACCCCAATTTCCAACAGATGTGGAATTAGAAGTATTTGCCCAAACTTGGTCTGAACACTGTAAGCATAAAATATTTGCAGCCCAGATTAATTATCAAAATGGCGACCAACAATTAGAAATCAATTCCCTCTTTAAAACCTATATTCGTGACTCTGCTTTCCAAATTGGTAAAAACCGGGATGATCTATTGTCTCTTTTTAAAGATAATGCTGGTGTGGTAAAATTTAATGAAAACTACGCCTATTGTGTAAAAGCCGAAACCCATAATTCTCCTTCTGCATTGGACCCTTATGGTGGAGCCATGACTGGTATTGTAGGGGTGAACCGGGATATTATTGGTACAGGGATGGGAGCCTATCCCATTTTTAATACAGATATTTTTTGTTTTGGCAGCCCATTTACTGATGTAAAGGATATGCCTGAAGGTTTGCTGCATCCAAAGAGAATATTTCGGGGAGTTCATCGAGGTGTGAAAGACGGGGGGAATGAATCTGGAATTCCTACTGTTAATGGATCGATAACTTTTGATCCCTCTTTTTTAGGTAAGCCACTTGTTTTTTGTGGTACCGGAGGAATTATGCCTCTTGCTATTGGTGATAAAAAATCTTATGAAAAGTATATTCAGCCTGGAGATCTAATTGTAATGAGTGGAGGACGGATTGGTAAAGATGGAATTCATGGCGCAACTTTCTCTTCTGCCCATTTAACCGAAACTAGTCCGACTAGTGCTGTACAGATTGGTGATCCAATCACTCAAAAGAAAATGCTGGATTTTATTATAGAAGCTAGAGATAGAGAGTTATACTCTGGTTTAACTGATAATGGTGCTGGCGGGCTTTCCAGCTCTGTTGGTGAGCTGGCTCAATTAACGAATGGAGCTGTTTTAGATCTGGATCTCTGTCCCTTGAAATATTCAGGTTTGGCTCCCTGGGAAATAGTTGTATCTGAAGCTCAAGAAAGGATGACCATTGCGGTACCAGAAGAGAAAGTTGAAGAATTTTTAGTATTATCACAACAAAGAGATGTGGAATCAACTATCATTGGCAAGTTTACTGACAATGGCTTTTTTGAATGTCGTTATGAAGGCAAAGTCGTATCCTCCATTGATCTGGAAATGCTTCATGAAGGGTTGCCTCCTATGAAGTTACAGGCTACCTGGTCAGAACAAAATGAAAAACCTTTACCTCAGCTCAATGATCATTATGCTGAGTCATTAAAAAAACTATTAGCTCAACCCAATATTGCTTCAAAAGAAAACTGGATAAGAATCTATGATCATGAAATTGGTGCACGTACAGTTGGAAAACCCTTTATGGGTGACAAAAATGATGGCCCTGCTGACGGTGCAGTTTTAAAAATTTTTCCTGAGTCTCAGGAAGGTTTAGTTGTTACACATGGAATTATGCCCCGTTATTCTTCTATAGATACCTATCATATGACTGCTAATGTCATTGATGAAGCTGTCCGGTCTGCAATAATTTTAGGAGCTGATCCAGCAACACTGGTTGGATTAGATAATTTTTGCTGGCCTGATCCTGTGGAAAGTGATAAAACACCTGATGGCCAATACAAATTAGCTCAATTGGTCCGTTCCTGTCAAGCAGTGGCTGATTATACGATTGCTTATAATTGTCCCTGTATCTCAGGAAAAGATAGTATGAAAAACGATTACCGTCGTGGAGATAAAAAGATTTCTGTCTTACCCACCTTATTATTCACTGTAACAGGAAAGATTCAGGATATTTCTAAAATGGTCTCTTTTTATTTTAAAAATCCAGATGATCTTATTTATTTATTGGGTGCAACCAATCCGGAGTTAGGAGCCAGTGAATATTATCAAATGAATCAGATAAAAGCAGGCCAGATACCAAAAGTGGATAGTGAAAAAGCCAGGGCCTTATATGACACTTATTATCAGGTAAGTCAAAAATCTATTATCAGTTCTGCTCATGATTTATCAGATGGAGGGTTGGCCATTGCATTATCAGAAGCAGCTTTTGCTTCAAATTTTGGGGCAAAAATTGATTTGCAAACCATGAGGGAAGATTTAACTATTGAGGAAAAACTTTTTTCAGAATCAGCTTCTCGTGTATTAGTAACAGTACGGCCGGAATATCAAAAACAATTTGAGCAATCTTTTAAAAATCATGCTTATGTGCTCTTAGGTCAAACTACAATAGAAAAAGATTTAGTCATTCAGTCTGGTAATCAAACTCTTATTTCAGAATCCTGTGCTGAGTTAAAATCAATCTGGCAAAATGCTCTGCAGTTCTAAGCAAAGGAGAACAAACACACATGATTTTATATGCAAGTGAATATGGTACAACAAAGCAAATCTCTCAAGAACTGGCAAATTTGTTAAATTGTCAAGCTTATCCATATGATGCGCCTGATCTCATTGAGAAGATAACTGATACTTCATTTCTAATCTTAGCTAGTGATGTTCTTTTATTAAAAATAAATAAAGGTTTTTTAAGATTTATAAAATCTCAGAAAAACCTTATTTCCCAAAAAAAAATTGGAATCCTTCTGGTCTGTGGTTCTCCGGATGATAAAGAAATTAATGGAGTAAAGCTGGGAATCAGTCAGTACATCCCCAATTTTCCTGAAGATATTGTAAAGCAGGCTTTATTAATAAAAGCTATTAATGGAAAAATCGATTTTGAGATCACTGATCAGCATAAAAGAATGATTGAGATAATGAAAGGGCACTTTTTAGTTGAACCCTTTGATGCAACACCTCTTAATGATCTGCCTGGAATAGCAAGAGAGATAAAGAAAAAGTTAGGTTAATTTTGTCTAATTTTTGTGGAGAGCTTTTCCAACTACAGCCAATACAATTAATTTTTGAAAATTTATTCCATCCATACTCATCCTTTTGGAGGGATTGTTTAAAACTGGTCTTCATTACTTTTTGTAAATAATGATGTTTTGATATCTCAAAGAAAATTTTCAAAATATAAAATAAGCTTAAATATCTTGTGATAAGTATCTTATTATGCTACTTTAAATCAGTCAAACCATGCAGATTTCTAAAATCTTTTCTGACTCATTCTGTTTTTTTATAAGGATTACTTCTGAAAGACTTTCATCTTACAAATCATGAAAAATTTGATGCCATTATTATTGGCTCTGGTATGGGCGGCATGGTATCTGGTGCTGTATTATCCCGTATTAATAAAAAAAGAGTACTCATTTTGGAACAGCATTATGAGATTGGCGGATTTACCCATGAATTTTCTCGTGGTAAATACAAGTGGGATGTTGGTTTGCATCATGTAGGAAAACTGCAAAAAAAGATAATTGGCCGTATTTTATATGATTATTTAACTGAAGATAATCTTAAATGGCATAAGTTGCCATATATTTTTGATCGCTTTATTTATCCTGATTTTCAATTTGAAGTGCCTGACAATCTCAAAGATTTTAAGGCCAGAGTTATAGAGAAATTTCCTCATGAAAAAAAGGCTATCAGGAGATATTTTCAAGACATCAATCGAGTCACACGCTGGTTTAAACTGGAGTTTATAAAAAAAATTTCTCCATTACTGATCAAGATTTTAATTTCCTTGTTTAATTTCCCTCTGAAACGTTTAGCCCGAACTATTACTAAAGATTATTTAGATCAAAATTTTGAAGATGAAAAATTAAAAGCATTACTGATCTCCCGTTGGGGTAATTATGGAACTCCTCCTGCTGAAAGTGCTTTTGCTTTTCATTCAGTTGTAGATAATCATTACTTTGATGGAGCCTATTATCCAATTGGCGGTTCCAGCAAGATAGCCCTTCATTTTGAAAGAATCATTGAAAAACATGGTGGGATGATTTTAACTAATAAAGAAGTAACTGAAATTGTAGTCGAGAATGATATTGCCAAAGGTGTATATGTCAAGGATTTACAGAACAATGATAAAATCCACTATTTAGAAGCTCCTATTATCATTTCCAATGCAGGAGCACCCAATACTTTGCAAAGGTTATTAAAACCAAAATATACAGATCAACTGAAAAATAATATAACCGAATATCCTGATGGTTTGAGCATGGTTATCTTATATATGGGCTTAAAACAATCTCCCCAAACTACTGGCTGTTATGGAGAAAACTATTGGATCCATGATTCTTATGATCATAATCAAAGCCATAATGGTTTTAATCTTCTCTTAAAAGGTAAACCTAATTCCATTTTTTTGTCATTTCCTAGTTTAAAAGATCCAGAAGCCCTTTCTCATTGCGCTGAAGCCATATGTTTTGTGCCATATAGCGCTTTTGAAAAATGGAAGGGAGAAGAATGGAAAAATCGGGGAAATGAATATGATTTATTAAAAAACAGAATCATTCAAGAACTAATTCGGGCAATTGATTCAACTATACCTGAATTTAGTAATAATGTAGAGTACTATGAATTATCTACACCTTTAACCCTGGAAAAATTTAGTAATATCAAAAGAGGCAACATGTATGGAATTCCTGCAACACCAGAGCGGTTGGATATGAAATTACTACAGCCAAAAACACATATTCAAAATTTATACCTAACCGGTGCTGATATCTGTTCTGTTGGAATTCTAGGCGGGTTTTTAGGAGGAATTGCAACTGCAAGTGTGATTAATGGCAGTTTAGGATTTGTTAAAATCCTGGTAAAGGCAATTCGCTATAGCAAGCAAAAGAATAAAAAAAATGATATCAAGGATATCCCTATTTGTTTGTGTGAAAATGATTTTTTTAATAATAAATTAGAAGCAAAATTAATGGAAAAACATTCATTATCCGACCATGTATATCAATTAACCTTTGATTTAAATCGGGATCTAAAATTAAGTTCTCATATTCATGTAAAAATAAAAATATCTCCTCTTGAATGGAGAGCCTATACTGTAGTTAAATCCAAAGGCTCGTTAATCACTTTTATGATTGACAAAAAAACCGGAGGAAAGAGTGCCAATTTTATCAAAAATTTGAAAATTGGGGATAAAACTCTCATTCGGCTGCCTTTGCAAAATCTCTATCAACGTCATAATAATTTTAAAAAAGTGTTTATTGCAACTGGCATTGGCATTACTCCTTTTGTTGCCATGCTAAATGAACTGGAAGTTTTAAAACATCAGGAAAGAATCAAAGTATTTTTTGGGGTATCATCAAAGAATGAAAACTTCATCAGTCAATTTTTAGCAGAAAAACAGAGAAATCTTGATTTGCACATCATTTATTGTAGCACTAAGGAAAAATCAAATCAGGACTATTTTACAGGACGAGTAACAAAAGCCATTAAAAAAACGGTTTTAGATCCTGCTAATGAAGAATATTATCTCTGTGGTAATCCTGTAATGGTTCAGGAATCAATCCATTACTTAAAAAGCATTGGTGCAGATAAGATTTATTGGTAAATCATTTTAGTTCTTGGAAATAGAAAGGGATTGACTGAAATCCCTGATGATTTGATTCAGCTTATCATCATTTAAGATTTCTACATCTGATATATTTTTAATTTTTTTTACTAATTCCACCAAATTGTCGTGATTCATTTTTAATCCCAACTCTTTTGTTCTTTGTTCAATAACATGGATGCCTACCATTTTATTGGCTACAGAAATTGTCCTGTGTAATCCAAAATCTTCTGGTTTCAGAATTTCATATGTTTCAGGATTTTGGATAATTGCATTCGTATGCAGTCCTGCTTTATGTGAAAAAGCTACTGAACCAAAAATGAAGTGATTAAATGAGACATGAATTTTCATTTTTTCTTGAACCAGTTTATGAACTTGATGCAGTTTTAACAAATTGTATTTTTTCTTTACATATTCTCTGTCTATAGAGTAAATCCTAGCAATCAAACCAGCTAAGGAAGTGATCCCATTTCTTTCTCCTAGCCCAAAAACCGATGTGTCAATATGAGTTGCTCCTGCCATTATAGCATTATAACTATTAGCTATGGAACATCCAGTATCATTATGGGCATGAAACTCAATATCTTTATCAGTAATCTCTCTTAATAATGAAACCAAATCAGTCACCTCATTGGGAGTAGCAATACCTACGGTGTCTGCTAATCCAAAGCGGTCGACTACTCCTAATTGTTCGATAGCAGAATAAATACGGATTAAATCTTTATGATTACTACGAAAAGAGTCCTCAGTAGAAAACCGCAAGATGATATCTGGAGATTGCCCTTTTGCATAAGATAGTACATCACTGGTTAAGTCAATTATTTGATCAACAGTTTTGTGTATACTATATTTCTGAAGGAATTCAGAAGCTCCAATAAAGAGATTGATTCCTTGAACTCCGCAATCCAAGGCGAGATTGATATCATCTTTCTGACAACGAACATGGGTTAAAATTTTGGCATTTAAGCCCATATTGGCAATCATTTTTAAATCTTTTTGAGATTGAGGAGATACTTTTGGTGAAACCATTTCTATAAACTCTATCCCAATATCATCCAGAGCCTGGGCAATTTCTTTTCTGTCTTGGGAAAAGAAATTTACATCAATACATTGTTCTCCCTCTCTCAAAGTGGTGTCAATAATAGAAAAATTTTTCATTAACTTACCTTAATTTTTTATTTTTTTCTATATCTAAAGATAGATACATTTTTATAAAAAAACAAAATTTTCTTTAATTTTATCTTCAATTATTTGCCCTTTTTCTTCAAGAGTGAGATGATCTGTCTCTATTGTTAGTGAATTAATCTGATTTTTTGCGATATAATCCATTACAGGTTGAACTTGGTAGTTTTTTTCTTCAGATATTATGATTTCCCCTTTTTTGATGATTTCTGTTAAATCATATTCCTGGGAAGCTATCAGGTTTGACAAAAAATCAAGAGAGAAATATTTTTGAAAATACTCTGGTAATAACTCAACAGAAGAAGTTTGTATGTGATCAAACTGATCTTGTCGAAATAATAAGCGGGACAATCGCGTTTCATTGGTAGCATTTAAAAAAATATAATAACTGTTTGGAAAATGCTGGTGACAATATTCAATTTCATTGATTCCTCTAAGATTATCAAATATGAATATTTTATTATCAAGCTGTTTGTCAACTTGTAATTGATTTAGTATTTCTCCCATACCACCTGGATGAGCCTCTCTAAATTGACGAGTAATTTCAAATCGCTTTTTACGATCAGAAATAGTTTGATTCCCTGATACTATGGGAATTATGATCTGATCTGTTAAATCTCTGCGATTGGGTAAAAGGTGAAATTGATCAGAAAGACTAAGTATATGATCGATCAGTGTTGTTTTGCCTACTCCTGTTAAACCACTTAAAATGATTAACTTTGATTGATGTAAAGAAACATAATTCTCTGAAAAAGTAGCCTTTTTATTATAAATCAAGTGCGAATTGATCTTAATAAAATTGTTTATCATTTTTTTTGTCAAATTAGTTCCTTTTATGAGTGTAACCTTCGATAATATATATATATTATATATAATATTTTAAAAAAAGACAAAAAAAGCACATATTTCTATTGATTTGCTTAAAATAATTTGAATTTATTTGCTACAAATCTTAAAATAAATAAAAAGTGCTTTTTATATTTGCTATTTAATATTCAGGATCTTATATGCAAAAAAAAACATCTTCATGGGGATATAAAGTCCAAATCATTATTATCTTGATCATGGCATTAGTATTGGTAATTTATGTAGGTTTTGGGGAAGCATATATGAATTATCCCCGTTTTAAAATAGAAAGTGCCAAAGCTCTTAGTGAAATTATAAAAAATTCTGTTGAGAATTTCCTAAATGCCGGTTTACCATTAAAACAGTATATAGGTTTTTCCTCTTTAGCATCTCCGGTCATTGATTCGGAAGAAGCTATTATTAATTTATCCATCATTAATGAAAAAGAGGAAGTGCTTTTTTCTGTTAACAAAAGAGGTGTTGGCTTTGATCAAAATGAATCTTTGTTTGAAAGTAAGCTCTCAAAAAAAGATGATCAATTTCTTATTCAAGAATCAGCCAGTTTTTATCAATTACTGGTACCACTGAACAGTAAATTTGAAACTGAATCAGTTGGTTATGTACAGGTTCTGATACAAAAAGCAATCATTCAGCAGGAAATCAATCCCCGTTTTATTCCAGTTTATATATGCCTGGCACTGGTGATTCTTGTATTTTCCATTATTGTGATTCTTACTGCCAATCGAAAAAAACGGCGGCTCTGGATTAATATTGCCTATACTTTATCCTTTTTAGTTACAACCATTGTTATTATTAGTGTTCTCATCAATATCTATGCTTTTGGTATACAGGGAAAATCTGCTGCTTTAGCCCGATCTTTGGAAGAACGGTTAAATAGTGCCTTTCAATTGGGACTCAGTATTGAGGATTTTTCATATTTAGATGAGACTTTTTTGGACTATAAAACCCTGAATCCTGAAATTGACTATATTGCCTTAACCAGAGAAAATCTTATTAAAATACACACAAATAAAAATTTTATCAATCAACAGCAGGAAATTTCTGATAAATATATCCAGCATACTATCACGCTGCTGGATAATAGTACAAATTTAAGTATTGGTAATATTCATGTGGGTATTCTAAAAGGCCTTATTTATAGAAAAATGTTTCGAAATATTAAGAACTTCATAGTTCTTTTTATTGCTTCTGGATTTTTAGCAGCTTTATTTTTAAATCTGGTTTTCTCTATCAATGAACATAAAAAATTAAAATCAATGACCACTGTTGATGATCCTAAACTCAGTGATGTCAAAGTCGATTTGATCAGACCTTTATTTTTTCTGGGAGTTTTTATTGAAGGGATTCATGCCTCATTTCTTCCTCAATACTTTCAAGAAATTACTCAGCTCTCAGGTGTTGATGTTAACCTAACCTCTATTTTATTTACTGCTTTCTTCTTGTTTTATGGACTGATTATGATTCCAGGGGGAAGATTTGCAGATTTTGCTGGAGTGAAGAGTTTGTTATTTGGTTCCATTGTTTTAGTTACCGGGAGTATCTTAGCAATGACCTTTACCCAAAATTTTTATCTTATGCTGATAATTCGGGCTGTCGCCGGATTAGGGCAGGGGGGGTTATTGATTGGTACTCAATACTATATCTTACATATGGCCCATGCAGAAAGACAAACCAGAGGGAACTCCCTTATTGTTATTGAATATTGTGGCGGACGTTTATCTGGCACAGCATTAGGTGCCCTTTTGACAAACTATATCGGCATCAATGGGGTCTTTTTAGCTGGTTCTGGAATTGGTTTTCTGGTAATTATCTATACATTAATTTTTATTCCCCATATTGTAGCTTCTGAAGAAGAAAAGAAAGAAAAAAAACCTTCTCTATTAGCAGGTATAGGTCAAATGTTGAAAGATCCAGTTTTTTTCAAAGCTACTTTTTTTATAGGTATTGCTTCAAAAATTGTAATAAGCGGTGCGATTATCTTTGGTTTTCCATTACTCATGGCTGGAATGAACTTTCCTAAGGAAGATATCGGTCAGATTCTCATGTTTTATAACGCTGGAGTACTCATTGCCAGTATTTATGCTGGTAAAATAGTAGACAGGTCGGGAGAACATAAAAAGTTCTTATTTTGGGCCACCATGGCTAGTGCAATCCCCTTATTAGCCATTGGTTTACTGGACTACCTTGGTGAAGTTTATTATTCTGTTATCCTGGTTACCCTCACACTCATAGCTGGAGTATTTATTATGGGATTTTCTCATGGATTTATCAATGCACCTGTTATTACGTATATTACTCAAACGAAAACTTCCCAAGCTTTAGGTAAAACTTCTATTTCTTTATTTCGATCTATGGAAAGAATAGGCCAGGTTTTTGGGCCAATCTTAATCAGTCAATTGTTATTGGTTTGTAGCCAGGGAACCATTGCTTATTATATTATGGGCATTATTACAATTATTTTTGGATTATTATTTGTTATAGGAAAAAGGTATGCTAGTAACACGTAAGAAAATACTTATTATTTTATTATTGATATTCAGTATTATTTCATTATTTTCTATTGATATGGCAGATTACGGACAATGGTTCCATTTTGATATTGAAAAGATTGGTAATCAAGAATGGAAGACAGCAATAGTAGATGCTCCTCAGTTTTCTTATTTAAGGATTTATCATCCTGCTGAAAGCAGCCATAAAATACTGGTTTTAATCAATAGTCAGGCTTCTTGGAGTGATACTGCTATTAGTAAAATATTGGAAATTTATGCTGATAAGCAGTTTTTTCCTGAATTTGCAGTTGTTCGTTATCAAAAGGATGAAACACTATTGAAGCAGGTTTTAGACTGGGCAGTAACAGAAAGGATAGAGTTAATCTTCCCGGTGGGATCCAGTGTTTTAGCTCAGGTACATCCTTTACAGAAAAATAAATATATTCCTGTTGTTTCTGTTTGTAATAAAGATCCTGTATTACTGGGATATATAAATGATTATGAACAAGGGAGTGGGAATAATTTTGTTTTTACTTCTGTAAATACTCCAATTGATGTGCAGATTGCTTTTCTCAAAAAATTAAAGCCCGACCTGAAGAACGTAGCAATTTTAGTTGCTAGGTCAAACAATAGCGCTATGAAAACTCAATATTATCCTTTAAAAAAAGCCTTGTTAGAAGAAAATATTGCAGTTTTTGATATTGTCTTAGGTCCAGAAAAATCAATTCCCGATTTGCAGGATGTGATTCAGGAAGAACTGCCTGGTAAAATGATGGAAGTTATCCAAAAAATGAAAATCAGAGATCCTAATCTACAAAATTCTTTTTTCTGGTTAACATATAGTACTTCTGTAGTGAAAAATCTGACTACTATTAATGAGCATTGTGAGAATATTCCTGTTTTGGGGGTGGCAACTGATACGGTTAAGGAAGGAAAAAACAGTGCTGTCATTGGAATTGGAGTTAGTTTTAGCAGTAATGCTTATCTGGCGGCTAACTATGGAATAAGGATTCTGAAAGATAAGGAGAATCCTGGCGATTTAAAGGTTGGTGTTGTCTCTCCACCTGATATTGCTATTAATTTTTTAGTTGCCCAAATGATTGGCTATAAAATTCCTTTTTCTTTTTTTGAAAGTGCCAGTATAATATTTGATCATCAAGGAAATAAAGTACGGGATATAGGGACTCTTTTTTAACACTAACTAAGGGTTTATAATTTTTTGAAAATTTTTTAGGATTATTATTTATGAAGAAACCAAAAATTATTTTTCGATTTGAACTCGGATTTACTGCATTTTTGTTATTTATTATGATTTTATCAGCTATGATTGTTTATCTTCCCTGGTATTTTACATCCAGGAAAAATATCAAAGAGATTGTGAGTCAAGTGAATAATGAACTGATAAAAGGGATTAATCAAAAGATAGATACACTCTTTCAAGGTGCAGTAGAAGATTTAAAACAAATTCAGTATATCTTTCAAAAGGGTATTATTGATATTGAGAACAAAAAAGAAAGAGAAGGGTATTATCTTTCTGTTTTAAAAAATAATCCTCAGTATTCCTGGGTGGTCTTTGGTTGGCCGGATGGAGACTTTTTAGGAGCCCAAAGAATATTTGAAAAAGATAAAGAATATTTAAATATTGTGAATCGCCAGTGGCTGGGAGAAGAAAGAAAAGCCACTAAGACTGTTGACCTCTATGATTTCCAATTACAAGAGAAATCTACCCGAGTTATAGAAGGAGAGGACTATCGAGTTCAGAAAAGAGCCTGGTATAAGGTTGCAGAGCAACAGCGGGCATATGGTTGGACAGATGTATATATTTTTAGTACTACCAGACAACCTGGAATTAATGTTTCTGCCAGTTTGGATTTAAATGGCCAATTTCATGGGATTATGTCGATTGCCATGGAATTAAATGATATTTCAAATTACTTACAGGAAATAAGAGTAGCAAAAACCGGAACAGTTTTTTTGATAAAAGATGATAAAAAGCTGATTGCCTTTAAAGAGATGGTAAAAGACAAAAACAATTTAGTAGAGAGTATTGTAACTGAGGATAATCAGTTAAAGAGTATTGATGATTTTGGAGATAATCATTTAACCATTGCCAGTCAGGCCATAGCAGATAATGAAATAAGTTTTCAAGATACCTGGAAGCAAAAACAGTTTACCCATCAGGGTGAAAAAAATGGAGAAAAGTATTATGTTTCATTGGCAAAAACCAATTTTACTGGCTGGTATGTTGGTACAATCATCCCAGAAATTGATTACTTAAAGGAAATCTATCAGAATATTCGTAATGTTATCATGATTATTCTTGGATTTTTTGTAGTAATTGTTATCCTGGCTATTGTTGCTTCCCGTCAATTTTTAGTCAAACCCATTCATCAAATATCTTTTCAAACCCAGGAAATTAAAAATTTCCGATTAGATCGAATTATGCAGATTCATACGAATATATCTGAAATCAATGAATTATCCCAATCTATGTTTCATATGAATAATGGTTTAAAATCTTTTCAAAAATATTTACCTACAACTTTGGTTCAAAAACTGATAGATCAGGGGATTGAAGTAAAATTGGGAGGTGAAGAAAAAGAACTGACCATGTACTTTTCTGATATTGCAGCTTTTACCAAAATATTTCAGCAATTAGGGAATCGTTTAATTCCTTATTTATCTGAGTATTTTGGGGAATTATCCAAAATACTATTGGATAATCAGGGAACTATTGATAAATTTATCGGTGATGCTATTATGGCTTTTTGGGGTGCTCCTGTACCAATAAAAGATCATGCATTACAAGCTTGCCGGTCAGCTATCCATTGTCAAAAACTATTAAAAACACTTCGGCTGGATTGGAAGAGGAAAAATCAGCCCCTCTTTCATTCAAGAATCGGCATTAATACTGGTGTGGTTGTTGTGGGAAATATCGGACATGAAAACCGGTTTGACTATACTGTAGTTGGAGACCCAGTGAATATTGCCAGCCGGTTAGAATCATTAAATAAATACTATGGTACTAATATCATAATTGGCGAGCAAACCTATAAAAGTGCACGACAGGACCTGATTGCCAGAAAACTGGATACTGTAAAGCTTTATGGAGCTGATAAGGGGTTAGATGTATATGAGCTTATTGATATAAAAGAAGAAATTAGTGTTACTGATAAATTTGACTGGGTTAATATTTATGAACAAGGCTTACTTCATTATCGAGATAGGAAATGGGAAAAAGCATTTGCTCATTTTATGCAAGTGAAAAAACTGAAAAAAACCGAAGATTATCCTGCCTTGATTCTGGCTAAAAGGTGCCAGGTATATTTAAAAAATCCTCCTCCGGAAGGTTGGGATGGAATTACAGTAATGGACAAGAAATAGTGAAGCTAAGAAATACTCTTTTTTTCCTGAGTAGAGATTTTAGCGGCGGACTAACTGCTGCACTCGTTTCCTTGCCAGGCAGCATTGTTTATGGTATGATTGCTTTTGCTCCTCTGGGAGAGGGGTATATTTTTGTCGGAATACAAGCAGCTTTTTATTGTACCATTATTTGTGGGTTGTTTTCTGCTCTCTTTTCCAGCAGTAAGATCATGATTAGTGGTACTGAAGGACCAATTACTTTAGTTTTTGCTTCTTTACTGCAATCTGTTATTATTCGGAATCCAACTTTCGCTCATATTGCTTATCCTCAAACCGTATTGTCCATTGTGTTTGTTACGGTTTTTTTTGCTGGTTTGCTTCAGATCTTTTTTTGCATTTTTCGATTAGGGAGAATCATTAAGTTTATTCCTTACCCGGTTGTATCAGGTTTTCGAAATGGTACAGCATTACTGATTATTATAAAAAAGATAAAAAAACTAGCTGTCTCTGTTTTTCCAAAAACCAGTGAAAACATAAGCCTACAGAATGTCAATTTCTCAATCATGTTCTTAATCCTTTTCATTATAATTGTGATTATTTTTTCTAAAGGTATCAGTAAAAAGATCCCTTCCATATTGGTAGGACTTATTGCAGGCTTGATTGTTTTTTATATTTTGAAATGGTTCCATTTGCCTGTTGGTAAAACAATTGGACAAGCCAAATTTGAGTTAATACCACCAGTATATTTTATTCATTTTACTCAATTATTTGTTGATAAAGATTTTTATGTCATCCTTCCCTCTTTAATACCAGCAATCATCAGTATTGCTTTGATTGGATCTTTAGATACTTTATTAACCGCCCAATCATTGGAAAACATCACCGATAAACGATCTGCATCACATCAGGACTTACTTGGCCAGGGCATTGGTAATCTTTTGTCTTCCCTTTTTGGCGGATTGCCAGGGGCAGGGGTGCCAGGTAGAAGTTTTATCAATCATAGTGGTGGTGGTCATTCTTTGTGGTCGGGTATCTTTTATAGTTTAACTTTTTTTGTCATTGTTTTTTTTGTCTCCCCTTTAATGAGTTATCTCTCTGAAATGGTTATGTCTGGGGTAATTATTGGGATTGCCCTTTTAATTTTTGATCCCTGGTTCCTTTCTCTTTTCAAAAAATTATATCAGAATAAGGATTTTCAAACCCGTAACTTTATTAATATGATCTTGGTTTTAACCGTTATGTTAATAACAGTTTTCTTCAATATCATGATAGGTGTCCTTACCGGAATATTTTTATCTATGTTACAGTTAATTATCAGGATGAGTAAATCCGTAGTGAAACGAATCTATTTTGGTTCAACTTTTCATTCGAAAAAGGAACGGGCCCCTTTTGTCATGGATTTTTTAGCGAAACATGGAAAAGTTATCGGGGTTATGGAATTAGAGGGATTTTTGTTTTTTGGGACTGCTGATCGTTTATCATTAGAGATTGAGGGATTAGTTAAGAAACATAGTCTCAGTTTTGTAATTTTAGATTTGAAAAGGATTGAAGAAATCGATATAACTGGTATACAGATTATTCTAAGAATCTATCGCCATCTAATGAAATCTAAAAAGCGCTTGTTATTTAGCTGTATAAGGCAGGGGGAATCCAGCTGGAATGTTTTAAATGAAAGTCATTTTTTTGATGAAATTTTAGAGAAACATGTATTTTTTGATACCAATCTTGCCCTTCAGTGGTGTGAAGAAATCATTTTGGCAAAACTTCTTCCAGATTACAAAAGTCAACAAACACTCCCTTTACAAGAAATTAAGATACTGGAAGGACTTTCTTTATCTGATTATCAAATATTGAATTCCTATTTAGAAGAAACGACTTTTACTAATGATGAAAAAGTTTTTCAGCAGGGGGATCCACCTGATGCATTATATTTTATTCTGAAAGGAAATGTAGATGTGGAAATTGATCTTCCGCAAGGGAAAACAAAAAAAATCATTACCCTTACTCAGGGAACTATTTTTGGAGAAATGGCACTTTTAGATGGTAAATCTCGTTCTGCTACTATCAGAATAAGTGAACCAGTAATAGCCTATAAGCTCTCAATGGAGAATTTTCATTTCATAAAGGAAAAATATCCTCAAATTGCGTTAGTGATTTTAACTAATATTAGTCTGCTTTTTTCCTCTCATTTACGGAATGCCAATAAAATTATTTCAGAACTGGAAAGTTAAAAACATTATGGTTTAACCAGGGGATAACCTGCTCTTTGCCAGGCACCAATTCCGCCAAGCATATTAGATAAGTCATCAAATCCTAAATTCTTCATTATCTTTAGAGTTTTAGAACTCCGATTACCAGACCGGCAATAAATCAGGTAGGTTTTATCTTTATCTAAATCTTTTAAATTATCTTCAAAGTCATTACCATAATAATCAATATTTTCTGCATCTTTAATATAACCATCATTATATTCACCGGAAGTGCGTACATCTAAAATAACAAAATCAGAATTGTTTTTATTATCCTGTATCAATTGATAGGCTTCTTCTGCAGATATATTTTCTTCCATAGCAAAACCACAACTATTTATAAAAATGAGTAATAAACCAAACATAAAAGAATTCATAGATTTCATAATTAATCTCCTTTTTTTTACTATCAATAATTATAAATATAATAAGAAGTTGTTAAAAAATCAATTTTAATCATTTTCATATTGAGAAGTTATAAAAAAACCTGGTTGACCATTGATTCATTTATGGTTAATTTTGTTGTGGAGGTAATCATTGTATGAGCAAGAAACTCTGTAAAATTGCAAAAGAGGATTGGGTTAAAAATAATCAAAATGAGTTTTATGAAATTGCTAAAAAACCCAAATATTATTGTACAAAATGTATTCGAGCTGCTTCTGATAAATCCTGGCTTTGTAAGCCAAAGAAGCTGGAAAAAGAATAGTGAATTGTTATTTTAATTAGCAGGTGATATGAAGGATAAAATTTGTGTCCTTTTCATTGATATGTGTAATTGCTTCTTGAGTACTCATTATTAACAATCTTACTTTTTTCTCTTTGGCAGTTTTTTTTACATCATCCATGACAGGTAAAGCTTTAAAGTGTCCGGTTCCTATGATGAGAGTTTTACATTTCCAAGGAATCGTTTCATTTAATGAGAGGGGAGTGTGGCCATATTTTCCTCTAAATTCTTTGGAAAGTTTTTTATGGCGCTTACTAATTTTTCCTTGATCAATGATTAAGTCATAACAATAAACATGATGATCAATTTCAATTGAACCAAATTCCAGGCGGTTGATTTTCATTTTTGATCCTTTTTTAAATAATCGGATTAAAAAGGTAAAAAATCACTTTTTCCGTTTAACCAAAAGTGTTTAAAAGTACATAATGAATCCTTATAGAGTATTGACACGATTAGAATAAATTCACAAACTTATTTGTTTTCTTTTTTTTTCGGTAACTCAATTCCTAATTGCTCTGCCATTGCTATTAGTTTTGTTACAAAATTAACCATACTATCGAGCATAGGATCACTGTCACCAGTTTGAAGGACTTTTAATTCTTTTATTTCCGGCATTTTTGCTGCTATTTGTGGTAATTGCTGGACAAATTGACTGAAAATCACATTGCTATTTAAAATATTTTTAATCTCCTGTCTCATTTTTTCTAATTTCATATTATGTTCTGCTAATTCATTATTTAATCTGTTTTTCTCTGCTTGAAGTTGTATCTCCTGGTTTTGCTTTGATTTTTCACGCTCTAATAACTGTAATAATCTTATTTTCTCAAGCCTATCAGTATATTCTTGTTGCATTATTCTTAACTGTGCTTCTTTTTCATAAAGCTTTTGTTCCATATCTAGCTGATTCGATTTTAACTGATGAATTTGCTCCTGAACTTTTGCATCTTCAGTCATTTTGTAGAGTTTATTCTCAAGTTCAAGAGCAACTTTTCTTTTTTCTCCTTCTAACCTGACTCTTGCTTCCTCTTCGGCTTTTTGTTCTTCTTGTTTTAATTGTGTTAACTCACTTTGCAATTGTATCTCATTCTCTTTGATCATTAGTCTATTCGCTGCATCTTTTTCTTCTATTGTCATTTGTTCTTCAAGTTTTATTTTCTGTAACTTGGCCTTTTGCTCTTCTTCATTCCTTTTTCGGTCTTCTTTTAATTTTAATTCAGTTGCCTCAGTTAAATTTTTTTGTTTGATTTTTTCTACTTCAAGATTTGTTTCGGCTTCGCTTGTTTCCTGTTTTTTTCGTGAATCAAGGGCTTTCTCTTTTAATTCATTCTGCATATCATAATGACTGAGTTCTGCCTTTTTTTTCTGTTCATTTCTAAAGGGTTTTTGAAGATTTTCCCATAAGGATGGAGAACTAACCAGTGCTTCTTTTATTTGAACAGTGGCAATGGTAATTCCAAGCCCCTCACTAGCTTCACCTTCCTCTCCATTTTGACCTTCTGATACTTGTTTTAAACGTGATTTTAATTCTGCAATGATTGGGGCCTTATCTTTTAGTACTTCTTCAACACTCATTGTAGCGATTTTATCTTTAATCGTTGCTTCAGCTTGTTCACGGAGTTGAGCATTAACAACTGCTAGAGGATCCTTTTGATCAGAAAGATCTAATTTTCTATATGCAATAGCAAAGTCTGATATTTGCCATTGAACATACCCTAAAATATTAATTCCCTGTTTTTCTTTACTAATACAATTGGCAATGACTCCAATTGTTTGCATGGCTGCAGGAACAACCAGATAAGAATCTGTGTTGGGATTATATTTAAATGAAACACCTAGTCCAATAGTCACCGGCTTTTTTTTTCCAATTCTGGTCTGTACTACATAAGCATTGGGAGGAACAATAACTTTTTTCCAGAACCATTTACCGGTTTCTCGCACTTTTACCGGTTCTTTTTCTAATTGCATCTCTTCTGATGATTTAAATGTATCCATGGGTATCTCATTTCTTTCATTTCTTATTCTCTTCATAGACCTATCCTTTTTTCTATCTGTTTTTTTGGCCTTCCCAGTTATAGGAGGCATTTTAACACTTTGACTTGCCTGTAATTGATCAACTTCATCATAATGCAAAGCTTGACCATCACTAGGCATTTGCTGAATAGGCTTCGGGTCTTGAAGGATTTCCTGTTTTAGTATATCCTGTTCAAGTAATTTCTCCTCTTCTAATTCTTCTTCAAAATCGTCAATATTATCTTCATCTTCAATAACGTTCTGCTCTTTAAAAATTTCTGAAGCAGATCTTCTTTGACTCATAAAATCCTCCAATATTTACTTAATAGGTTTAATTTTAAACCTGATCATACATTATAATGATAGTAAAAGTTATGGTCACTGTCAACAAAACCCAACTGAAAAACTAAAGATATACTGATAATTATAGAAATAAACAATTATACTAATAGCAAAATCTGATTAATAAATAAAAATCAAATTAAATTAAAGTCAAGAAGGGCATAATTAAGGGGAAGGGTTTGAGAAAATTTTTTTATCCTGAATGAAAAAATCAGGATGAAATAAATTTTTATTAAAATCATATCAGTTTTTTTAAAGTTTTTCATTGACACATGGTGTTATTTTTAATATTATGAACAAAAGGGAAAAAGAAACAGTTGATTTGTTTCTTTTTTTTGACCTGTTCATGACAACGTTGTCATAATATGGCTAAGGATATATGAAAAAAAAGTTAAATATACACGATATTGCTAAACTTGCAGGGGTTTCAACAAAAACAGTTTCTCGGGTAATTAATAATGCAGAAAATGTGAAGGATGATACCCGAGAAAAAGTTTTAAAGGTCATTAATGAACATAATTATCATGTAAATATTATGGCCAAATGGATGCGTCATAAAAAGACTCACATCATTATAATTTTTGTGGGAATTGATTCTTTAGAACATTGGAGTGAGTGGAGGAGTTTACTTATCCAGAAGATGATTAAGGAATCTCAGAGCAGGAATTACCGGATCATAGTTTCGGCATCAGCAGCAGAAAAAGATAGTGTCATCAGCTATAATGATGGCTTCAATTTGTTAAAAAGCGGAATGGCAGATGGAGCTATCATGTTTGACAGTCAGCCTGAAGATATTCGGATCAATTACTTAAGGGATAAAAAGATTCCCTTTGTTGTTTTTGGAAAAGATGTCCGTTATACAGATACAACCTTTGTAGATCTGGATAATTATCAGGCCGGCCTGCTTGGAGGACAACATTTAATGGATAAAAAAAATAAAAAGATCTGTATTTTGTCAGGAAATGACCGCTATACAGTGTATCAAGAGCGGATTCATGGTTGTATTGATGCTTTTCGTAAACATGAGGATGTTCACTATATTATTCGGCCTAATATATTTACTACAGAGCAAGCCTATCAGGCTGCTGCTGAGGTCATTAAAAATGACCGCCCTGATGCCTTTTTTGTTTTGTGTGGAGATACAAAAGCAGCCGGAGTTTATCATGCTGTTTATGAAAATCATTGTAAAGTACCTGATGACATTAGTATTTTGGGGTTTAATAATATGGCGCTGGGACAGTTTCTTTATCCGCCTTTGTCCACGATTGATCAGTCGATTAATGAATTTTCTCTTCAGGCATTAACATTACTGCTGGACATTATTGAGGGCAAAGTGAATGAAACAAAACGGGTGTATATCAAACCAAAACTAATTGAGAGACAGTCCACTTAATGTCAAAAATGACATCGTTGTCATTGTTAATGTATATAAAATTAAAGAGGGTTTTAAAAAGTAAGATTGCCCACGAATGAACACGAAAAAGACACAGAAAAAACCTGTTTTACTGACTCTGGATTGTGAAAATAATTTTTTTACCATGGGTTATTGGGATTTTCAAGATTAAGACAGAGTTGTCGGTTATTTATCCTGTTAATCCTTTCAATCGGGGTCAAAAAATCAGGAAGGGAATAATTT
>JAKSBL010000202.1 GCA_022361115.1 Spirochaetota bacterium
AAATAACTGCAATTGATGGAAGTTCTATAAAAAGTGAAACTGAGATTGTAATTGCAAGAACAAAAGGACATACGGAAGGGCATTTTAAATCAAAATTAGAAATTAAAACTGGTGGTAATATTTTATATGAATCTAGTGTTCAAAGTTGGGGTGATCATCCAAATATTGAGAACTTAAATGGACAGACTTTGATTGCTGGAGAATATGAAGGTCGTTTAACAGGTCATTCTAGAAGTTATGAAAATCCAATTCAATTAGTAAATGAAGATTTAGGAATCACTGGTAATGACAACTATTATATTCATCCTAATGAGTTTACTAGAGGTCCGAACGAAGGTGTAACTTGGGATAGCCAAGGTTATTCTGCTGGTTGTCAAATTCCAAATGGACATGAAGAAAATTATAATAATTTGCTAGGGACATTGGAACAGACAGGATTCCAAATGGGAGAGGGATATAAAGTGTATACCGATACAGTTCCAGTTACAATTAATGATTCAGAAAATATATTAACAACTACTAGTGGAGAAGAAATAAGTGAACGCAATTTTGTTGAATAAAATTACTAGAATATTTACAAGTTTTATACTAATTTTTTGTAATATATATATTTTTGGAGTAAACAAAGAAAAAATATATATAGATATGATTGGGCAATGTACATTAACAAATGATAATTTCTTGTATGAAAGAGTTATGAATATTTCTAAAAATCCCAATAATATTCCAAAAAAAATAGATATTAAAAATTTTGTTTTAAATAATGAAAAAAAAATTCCTTTTATAATTGGTGAAAATGAAAAGGTGTTGTTATTGTATAATGAGGATATAATGATAGCATATTCCAATAGGTCAATTGTTCCATTTATAGTTGGTATAAATAAGGATAAATATAAAAATGAAGGATTGGGATATCCAGATAAAGCTACTTCAACAACATTTTTAACTGAAGGAAATATAAATTATCCTGCAAGTAATATAGGAAACTTGAAACTAAAACATTCATGGGTTGAAGGTAAAAAGGATAGCGGAATTGGTGCAAAGATTTTTATACCAAAAGGTTATTATTCAGGATTATATTTTTTGAATGGATTTGTTTCATTTAAAAATCCAAGTTTATATTTGGATAATAATAGGGTTAAAAAAGTAAAAGTATCTGACACAAATCAAAAATATAATGAGGTATTTGAGTTAGAGGATACACCAAATCCGCAATTAATAGACTTGAAATCAAATAAAAATTGGGAAATTACAATAGAGATATTAGAAATCTATAAAGGTAATAAATATAATGATACTTGTATAAATTCTATTTTATATAAAGGGTTTTAAACTATTAATCTAAACTTTATTTTCCCCATGGGCCAGAATTAGGAAAACTCCAACAAAATGTTCCAAAATTTAGGAACATGGAAAATGGTATAAAAAGAGCTGATAATGAAGATAAGTAATTCCTTGTTTCCCCATCCACAAAAATGGCATTTCGTATTCCATTGATCTTCCTGCTAAAAAATTAAATTATTGTCGTTGCTTACAAAGTGATGGCAATTTTTGTATACAGTCATCAGAAAATCCCATTTTCGTGGGCGTCGCGTCATTTGATCGGCAATGTCGTGAGAATTGTAACCGTCTAACCAACTACACCTAGAAATTGTCAACTAAAAGTATCATTATGTTCTTAAAAAAAACTGGAGGACATAATTGTTTAGAAGAAAATTATGACAAACCTATTAATTACAGGATTACCAAATCTTTTCATCCACATGAGAATCAATTGTATGAAGAATCAGAAATTTAAATTGAAAAAGAGAGGAATATCATGTATAAATTAGATATGAAACAATATTTTTACAAAGCAATTATTGAACCCTGCGAGGAAGGCGGTTTTACTGCTTATGTTCCCAAACTTCCCGGTTGTGTTTCCGAAGGAGAAACATACGAAGAAATATTAAAAAATATCAGGGAAGCCATAGAACTTTATGTAGAAACTGAAAAAGAGAGAGAAAACAAAATCATTGAAGATGATACTCATATTGCCGAAATGTGTATTACAATATGAGCAACTATCCCTCTTTAACTCCCAAACAAATTGTTAAAGTTCTCAATAAGATTGGTTTTGATTTTTTCCGTCAAAAAGGTAGTCATCAGATATTTGTTATGGGATCAAAAATGATAGTTGTGCCAATGCATAACAAAACCTTAAAAAGGAAAACTCAAATCAGTATTATTAAAGGAACAGGGTTAACACACGAAGAATTTTATAGTTATATGTAATCAATTTCTTTGATAAGTTGAAATTTTCAAGAGGCCTTTTGTTGTAGTTGATTGTTTTTAGCAGATAATTGTCCTGGTGGCACAAATGGAATAGACGCTGGTTTTAGTAATCCTGATTATGATCCATACATTAATAGTGATGCTACTTGGTATGATTTTGGTAGAGGAGTAGATTTGCATCTGGATAATAAAGATAGCGAACGATTCAAAGAACTTGAAAATAATTATAACAAACTATCACAAAAAGAGAAATATGAAAGTGATTCCAATAGTATTCATAGATTGGAAAATATGTTAAGTGATAAAGAAGCAATTGAACGCTATAAGTATGAATGTGAATCACTTATTACTGATCCAAATTCACATCCTGGTTATGATTCGGATGGTTTTGTGAAAAGCACTAATCCCTTTGATTTATATGATGAATTAAAAAATGAACATGGAAAGCAATACTCTGACTATATAAAAGGAAATTCAATGAGTTATATAAAGAAAATAGGAACTAATGAGCTTAAAGAAATGTTATTTTATTATATTGAGAATAATGGAAAAATACTTGGAAAAATCTTTTTTAAGGCTCATATTAATGAAATTAAAAAAGACCTTGAGGATGAATCATTGAATATTAATAAATTCATTGATGATAATATTCAAACTTATTGCAAAGAGAGATTAAAATCAGAAAATATAATAAAAGAAAAAGGGATTAAATTTAAGTATTCAGATGAAAATAGGTCAAAAAATAAATTTGATGAAATTAAAATTAATATAATTCTATTTTTAAACATATTTATTTTCATTCTAATAGTATTATATTTGAATAATATTGAAATATTACAGCTTTCGAAAATTTATTATGATATAAATGATA
>JAKSBL010000287.1 GCA_022361115.1 Spirochaetota bacterium
CTAAATCAGATAGTGTTTTCTTATTTATTAACTTTTCCTTTTTTAACTTTTTGAAGTATTTAATAAAAACCTCATCACTCCAAATCATATCTGTGTGATACTCACCTTCCACTGTTTGAAAATCAATGAGTTCAGCAAAAGTTATTAAAATTGTTTCGTATTCATTTCCAGTTGATTTGTGTAAATCAATTAAATAACTAAATAAAATATCTAATCTATCTTGATATCTTTTATCTGGACTTTTTTTCTTTGAATACAATATTATATTTAATGCTAAATCATCCACATAATATATTCGTAATATCCCTTGAAAATTAAAACTCTTTATATATTCATCCGTTATACCTGACAACATTTCAAAAAGTCTATTATTAGCTTCATAAGCCTCTTGATAATTTAGATATTTTAAGTATAATCTACCCACATAAATATCTAATATATTTATACCTAATACTTGACTAACCGGAGTTTGATCTAAATTATCTGTCACTTTATTAAAATAATTACTAGACTTTTCAAGATCATTTATTGCTGTATAACAAATCATTTTTAATAGTGGAATAGTTAGTTGATCATGATGATAATTTGGATAGTTTTTTTCAAAATCGGTTAATTTTTCCAATGCTTCTCTATGTTTATATTTATCTGTTAATTTGTAAATATCAAGAAAAATCTTTTTTATATCTTCTTGAGATTTTTCATTCTTGCATTGAGTAAAAAATAAAAAAATTATCATAAAAAATAAAAGATTTTTGTATTTCATGAATTAATTCCTTATTTCAGGCTCTTTATTAAAATATAGATCGACTAAAAAATCATCATAATGTTTTTGTAATTGCTCTTTTGTTAATATTTCATGGGAAACATCAAATTGCACAGGACCAGGTGATGATGTATTTGGTTTAGGTATTGGAGCATAAACACTCCAATATATTAATTAATTTTATCTAGATAGAGAATAATCAAAAATGGTTTTCAAATAATTTTGCTAAATCATTAGGTACTGTATCTCTATAAACCATTTCTTTTAAATCAGATAGTGTTTTCTTATTTATTAATTTTTCCGCTTTTAACTTTTTGAAGTATTCAATAAAAACCTCATCACTCCAAATCATATCTGTGTGATATTCACCTTCCACTGTTTGAAAATCAATGAGTTCAGCAAAAGTTATTAAAATTGTTTTATATTCACTATTAGTTGAATTATGCAATTTAATTATAAAATCAAATAATATATCTATTCTGTCTTGATATCTTTTTTCTTGAATATTTCCCTTGGAAAATAATAGAATATTCAATACTAAATCATTAAGATAAAAAACCCTTGTTACGCTATTGAAGTTAAAACCAGCATGATATTCATCTTTAACATTAGTTATTAAATGTAACAGTTTTTTACTATTCTTAAATGCATCATTAAAATTTAAATACTTCAAATATATTCTTCCCAGAAACATTTCATCAATACTTATATTAAGAAGATCATTAAAAACACCTGGTTCCCAGTTTTTTTTACATATTTCAAAATATTTTTTTGAATTTTCAAAATCATTTATAGCTGTATAGCATACCAATTTTAATAAAGGTATTGTTAACTGGTCTTTTTTATATCCGGGATATTCTTTTTCAAAGTTATTTATTTGCTCAAGTGCTTCTTTAAATTGATAATTATCAGTTAAATGATAAATACCATCAAATCTTTTTTTTACTTCTTCTGATTGCTCCTTCTTTTTACATTGAATAAAAACTAGTATTATAAATACTATACTAAAAATATATTTTATTTTCATGAATTAATTCCTTATTTCAGGCGCTTTATTAAAATATAGATCGACTAAAAAATCATCATAATGTTTTTGTAATTGCTCTTTTGATAAAATTTCATGGGAAACATCAAATTGCACTGGACCAGGTGAAGATGTATTTGGTTGAGGTATTGGAGCATAAACACTCCAATATTTACTATTTCCCTTTTTAGCAGTTAATAATCGAACTGTTCTTGCATAATTTGCATCATTTCCAGCATCAACAGTTCCTGTTAATAAATCAGTGATTGCACTAATTGTATTATAAAAACCTGTTCCATTAGTTCCATTTTTGAATTTAAAATTATTATTTATTTCAACTTTTTTTGTTCCAATCTTTTTACTCATATCTTTTATATTATAAATATCAAAATCTATTGTTTCTGTTCCATCATCACCGCCTATTGCTTCACTTTGACTATAAGGATTTCCCTCAATTGGTTCAACTCCCTGACCATTATAGCTGGTATCAGAATGCATAAACCCAAGAAATCTGGCAAAATCCTTTTGATCTAGCCCATAAGCAAAATCTTTTGTTTCTAATTGATAATTTGAACTGGTATAGTTTTTAGATCCACTGCCTTCTTGATTTAAATAGGCTCCCCCCTGGTTATAATAATTATCACCAGGTCTTTCTGAGGCATCATAAGTTCCATAGCGTCCTGCTAATCCCTGCATAACAAACTCTTGAACAGATTTTTCATTGCTGTTGTTTTTTAAATAATTGCTAAATTGACTTTCTACATTTTCAAAGTTATTTTTTGTTGTTGTTAATTGATCCTTTATTAATTTAATTTGCTTATCAATATCAGTTTTATTATCGACATCAAATATTCCTTTTACTTGTTGAAGAAGGCTGTTTTTTTTCTTTTGCACTTTTGTTAATTGGTCTTCAAGATCATTAACTTGTGTTTCTAATTGATAATGCCAGCCGTCAAATACTTCAATTGCTTCATCCACATTTTGAGGTATTTCAATTTTTGGAAATGTATTTTGGTCTTGTTGTTCATCTGTGGTTGATTCTTGTTCTTTAAATGGGTTCGGCCCATATCCTCGGGAATTATTGAAATATCCGATTGGAAATCCATTGTTCATAGCAGTTTCTGGTAATTCCTGAAAATCAATAGGTTTTGAAGCTGAGCCTGTTTCTTGCTGTGATTTTGGGATTGATATTTTTTGTGTTTTCTGAATTTTTTTCATATTTGCTTTTGAATTAACTTGACTCCAAAAGCCTTTTAAGTTTTTATCAAACTTCTGCTGTCCAGCCAGCCATTTCTGTCTCAATGATTTTGGCTTGTTATTGGGATCTGTCCAGTCAGTGTTCTGATCATTGATTTTCTGCTGTTGTTTGGCTTTCTGCTTGGCAATCTGAGCATCTGTAAACAAACCCTTACCCAGCTTAAAATTAGCGTCTCGCTGTTGTTGATTTACTATCTGCTGATCGGTTTTCCAGCCTTTGCCAGCTTCGGA